>JBGSIG010000662.1:0-4712 GCA_041742655.1 Ferruginibacter sp.
CAATTAAATACATTCATTGGTGGGCATCCTCGGACGGATGGATATGGTTGGAGTGCGGAGGCTTATTACACAGTGCATTGCAACCTAAACCTGTTGAAGCGGGGTTAAAGAAACAAACTTTTACTGCCCACATGGTAAAAATGAAAATAATAAGTGGACATTTAAATTATAAAAAATGATAAAAAAGATTCTCAAGCTTATTTGTTTTATTGCAATTACAAAAATTTCGAGTGCACAATTTATTGATAGTTCTGCGGAAAGAGTGAAAACGCCTTTGCAGCTAAATTCGAAAAAAATAGGGTGCATCAAACCGCGAAGTACTACCGAAATCGAGTCATCACATATTACCGTTGGCTGCGAAACGCTAGACAGAAATTTAACAATCTGGGAAAATTATAGATCATACCTGAAACCATTAGGTGTAAAGAAAATCCGACTGCAAGGTGGCTGGGCAAAATGCGAAAAAGTGAAAGGGGTCTATGATTGGAAATGGTTGGATGAAATTATTAATTACGCCGTGGCAAATAATATTGTTCCCTGGCTGCAGGTGTCCTATGGTAATCCCATTTATGAAGGCGGCGGCGGTACTGGTTTATTAAACAGTTTAATGAGCTCCAAAGAAGCATACCAGGCCTGGGACAAATGGGTTGCGGCCATTGTTGACCGTTATAAAAACCGTGTAACCGAATGGGAAATCTGGAACGAACCCGACCATCCAATGCAAAAGATAAGTCCCGAAACCATTGCTGAACTTAACATTCGCACGGCTACCGTTATCAAACAAATTCAACCCGATGCGAAGATTGCCGGATTGGCTTTTGCCTCCAACAGTGACCAGGAATACCTCGACCGGTTTTTAAAAGTAATTTCAGATAGCGGAAAATTAAATCTATTTTATTGGATTTCTTACCATAGTTATACCATGCGGCCCGAAGATGCTTACACTGATAAACGAGTGTTAGGTCTAAAGAAAGTAATTGAAAAATATTCTGATAAAATTTTACTCCGCCAGGGCGAAAACGGGGCGCCTTCTACTTTCATTCCATCATTTGCATTGTCCGATTATTACTGGACGGAATATACTCAGGCAAAATATGATTTGCGAAGATTGCTTGGCGATTTAGGACATAATATTGAAACATCTGTTTTCACGATTATTGATATTTATTACAAACCAGTTCTAAATACCAAAGGCCTTATTGAATCTGATACAACAAGAGCTGCCATACGTCCGAAAGTGGCATATTATGCAATACAAAATTTAGCTTCTCTTTTTGATGATAACCTGCAATTAAATCCTGGATTTAGTTTCAACGCTGCTTTATCCAATTCAATATCTGTTTATGCATTTCAGCATAAAAAAACTAACGACAATGTTGTAGCGCTTTGGATTGACAGCACCGATGCCACCAATTCTTTTGTTACAACTCCGTGTACCATCTCTTTGAAAAATGTACATTTTAGAAATCCTGTTTGGGTTGATTTGATGACCGGAAATATATATGAAATACCAAAGAGTAGTTGGGTAAAGAATGAGAGCAGTTATACATTCACCGGTATTCCTTTATATGATTCACCGGCGTTGATTGTAGAAAAGTCAATGCTGTTTAGTGAAAAATGAAACAACAATTTGGCGTACATATCACCTTTGCGATACATGCCGGAGTTTACCTGCTTTATTTTGTATTTGTGAAAAAAACTTGTGCCAGAAACAAAAGGGAAATCGTTAGAGGAAATTGAAGTTAAGTTAACCGGTAATTTAAAAGTATCGCATCCAACACTTAATTGAAATTGAATTGTACTGAATACAATGATGCTTCCGCAAACTGTTATAATAATCTTTAAAAATTAAAACTATATTGTTTGCTTGCAATGACGTGGAACAACTTGTTTACGCAGAAATCTCCCTTTTAACGGTGAATAAAATGGAGGCAGCTCGTTGCAAAAAATGGAGAATTTTGCTGGGACTTTCTATACTAAATAACAAGTTTGAATAAGCTATCTTTTCATTTATATTCTATAAACTTCTAAACAAATAATGATGGAGAACAATAAAAGCCGCCGCAACTTTATCCGCAATATTTCATTTGCCGGTACCAGTATTTTACTGTCTCCATCGGTATTGTCTGCCAACAGTTTTTTTAGAGGTTCGCCGAATAACAAAGTAGTGCTTGCTGTTATGGGTACCAACAGCCGGGGATTATTTCTTGCAAAAACATTTGCAGGTTTACCCAATGTAGAAATTGCTTACATCTGCGATCCTGATTCAATTGTGCTGGCAAAAACAATAAGTGAGATTGAAAAATTAACTGGTAAAAAGCCAAAAGGTTTTGCAGATATACGCAAGTTGCTGGAACAAAAAGATTTTGATGGCCTTGTAATTGCCGCGCCAGACCATTGGCATACACCGGCAGCAATAATGGGACTGCAGACGGGTAAGAACATATATATTGAGAAGCCCTGCAGCCACAATCCGCACGAAGGCGAAATGCTGGTGGAAGCAAGTATTAAATATAAAAAGCTTATACAAATGGGCAGCCAGCGCCGCACCTTCAACAATGTGAAAGCAATGATCAGTCAATTGCACAACGGTGCTATTGGCAGAGTATATTTTGCAAGGGGCTGGTACACCAACAACCGAAAATCTATCGGCAAGGGCAGTATTGTTCCGGTGCCCGCAAACCTCAATTTCGATTTGTGGCAGGGCCCTGCGCCTCGACGGGATTACAGGAGCAACCTGGTGCATTATAACTGGCACTGGTTCTGGCACTGGGGTACTGGCGAAGCATTAAACAATGGAACACATGAACTGGATGTGATCCGCTGGGGGCTTAGGGTTAATTTTCCTGTAGAAGTGGTATCATCCGGTGGCCGGTTTCATTGGCAGGATGATTGGGAAACGCCCGACACCCAAACCATCACCTATAAATTCCCTAACAATACTGCCGCTACATGGGAAGGCCGCAGTTGTAATAATTTTAATATTGAAGGTTCGGGAAGGGGCGTAATTTTTTATGGCGACAAAGGCACTATTTTTTACCCCGGCAGCAATAGCTATACAATATTTGATGCAGATAATAAACTGGTAACAGAAGTAAAAGACGGTACGCCTTTTAATCCCGGTAACCCGGTAAGCCCTACCGAATTACTGGATGGGCTTCACATGTTGAATTTTGCAGAAGCAATCCGTGGAAACGAAAAAATAAATGCACCCATTGCAGAGGGTCATATGTCAACCTTGCTGCCACAACTTGGCAATATCGCTTTCAGGGTAAAAAGGGAATTGATCTGCGATCCTTCAAACGGCCATATTATCAACGATGAAGAAGCAATGAAACTATGGGGCAGGAACTATGAAAAAGGCTGGGAAGTAAAAGTATAACTATACAACATTTAAAAAAAGATATTAATTTATAGCCGCAATACCCAACCATTTTTATAGGAATGTTGCACAAAAAATCAATATGACAAAATCAATTGCTGCCCTATGTTTGTTTTTTATTTGCCAATTGACACAGCAGTATGCATTTGCACAGGACAATACCCTTTCTGATAAAGAAAAAAATGATGGCTGGGTATTATTATTTGATGGTAAAAATACGGATGCCTGGAAAGGAGCTTTTAAAGAATCTTTTCCTGCAGGTGGATGGAAAATAGAAAATGGTTTGCTGGCGGTGGAAAATTCGAACGGTGCAGAATCTACCAATGGTGGCGATATTGTTACTAAAAATCTATACGATAATTTTGAATTGAGCGTTGATTTTAAATTAACCTCCGGAGCCAACAGCGGTATCAAATATTTTGTTGACCCTGCACAGCTTGTGCCGGCCAACCCACGTTCTGCTATTGGATTGGAATTTCAGTTATTGGATGATGCAGTGCACCACGATGCAAAGCTGGGTACAAATGGTAATCGCAAATTAGGTTCTTTATACGACCTGATACCTGCACCCACTGATAAACCTGCCAAACCAATCGGTGAATGGAATACTGCAAAAATCATTTCAAAAGGCTCTAATGTAGAACATTGGTTGAACGGAGTTAAACTTATTGAATATGAACGGGGCAGTGCAGCATTTATTGAATTGGTTGCAGGCAGTAAATATAAAGATATTGCAGGCTTTGGTTTGGTTGCCAAAGGAGCTATTCTTTTGCAGGATCATGGCAACCAGGTGTACTTTAAAAATGTTAAGATAAGAGAACTGGATAATAAGCCGGAAAGTATCGGTATGGTATCCTACACATATCGCAATAGTTTTTCAAAAAACGTAGCAGCTACATTGGACACCATTAAAAGTTTAGGAATTACCAATATCGAATTCTCCAACTTATTTGGTAAAACAGCCCAGGAATTAAAACAACTTTTAGACGAAAGGGGAATGGTATGTACTTCCTTTGGTGTAAGCTTTCCCGACTTTGTAAACAAAACAGCAGTAGTAGCCAATAATGCTAAAACATTGGGAGCAAGTTTTGTAAGGGTGGCATGGATACCGCATAACGACTCTATTGGATTTACGATTGAAGACGCCCAAAAAACGGTTGCCGATTTTAACCGGGTGGGAAAATTATTGAAAGAAGAGTATGGCCTTACTTTTTGTTATCACAATCATGGTTACGAGTTTGCGCTATATCAAAACGGTACTTACTACGATTACTTAATGGCGAATACAAACCCTGCGTATGTTAGTTTTGAACTGGATATTTTATGGGCT
>JBGSIG010000663.1:0-3935 GCA_041742655.1 Ferruginibacter sp.
TAAATTAATTAAGTTTTTGTTTTTGGATGGCAAAGGTATGGCAAAAAAGCATACGTGATAGCGGGTTTATTAACAAAAAAGCCCCCGTTTTTAGTGTTTAACCGGGGTGGGATGCCCAGCCCGATAAGCAGTTTTTTTCCAGAGTACCAACAAGGCATCCATAAAATGCCGCCACGGTAATAAACATAAAAGCATAACTATCCCCTTTTGAGAAAACAATTATCCGGGCCAGGTATGCTAAAAAATGTTTCACTTATTTTTATCAAGATTGAAAATACGGTTGGTGGGTTTTTAAAATTAAGTAACTATACTTGCAAACAATAGCATGCAAAAACCAAATAATAAATTTTATTAATAAATGGGATTAGCCTTTGATTTGCTTCTGACCTTATTGATTGAGTTACCAATCATAGCACTTTTTTTTAAACGACGGAAGCGTTCGATGGCGCTGATGTATGGATTGCTGGTGAATTTAATTTCATGGACACTGGTACACTTATTGAAAATATCCACCGAAATAAACATCGCTGCTATTGAGATTGCCGTTGTAACCGGCGAAGGTATTGGCTTGTGGCTGCTTACAGGCTGTGGATGGAAAAAGGGTTTCCTGATGTCGGCCATTGCCAACTGCATTAGTTTTTTTGCCACCCGCCTGGTGCAAATTGACGCAGATACTTTCCAGCAGAAGAATAATATTATCATCCATTAATTACTATCCCCAATTGATTGCGACTTTTTAAAAAGGTGGTTGTTATTAAAAATTGTGATCACGTGACCTCATTTTTTGCCGTTAAGAAGTTTTTAATTCTTTTATACTTTAGCATCTTAACGCCTCAACGGCAAAACCAAGTAGCTACGATTTTTGTGCTTTCGTCAAAAAGTGACTTCTAATTACCAAAAATTGGTAACTTTATTTAAATTTTAATATCATGGGACGAAATACATCTGTATCATTAGGCAATCATTTTGAAGACTTTGTAGATAATAAAGTCGCAATTGGACGATTTAAAAATGCAAGCGAGGTAATTAGAGCTGGACTTAGGCTCTTAGAAGAAGAGGAAAGTAAAATTGTAGCCTTGAAAAAAGCAATTGAGAACGGCATAGAAAGCGGATTGGCCAGCAACTTTAAAGCCACCACGCATCTTGAAAAGCTAAAATCAGCTAAAAGAAAAAATGTCTAATTACATTCTCACAAACAAAGCAGTTGAAGATTTATCAACCATATGGGATTACACATTTGAAACCAGATCTGAAACCCAGGCTGACAAATATTACTATATGCAGCTGGATTATTGCCAGGATTTAGCAGACGGCAAACTTTCCGCGAAACACTATTCTGAGATCAATGAAGAGATTTTGGGAATTAGAGCAGGTCAACATATCATTTTTTACAGACTACTTAAAAATAGCAGGATTGAGATTACCAGAATATTACATAGTAGAATGGATTTGAAAAACCAACTGCAAGAATAAAACTACTGCTTACAAGCGTGGCTGAACAATCAAACTTCAGCCAAGTATACAATCAACAGGTGCTCGGGTAGCCGTTAATAATTTTGCTTTTACTTGTTAACTTCTTCAAAAGTCTTTCACCCTATAGCAATCGGATCATCATTTCTTCCTTCAAAATATTAAATCCTGCAACGCTTTTTATTAATTACTAAAAATGGGTAATTACCTGAAGAAGTATTGTAATAAAATAATAAAAACGTCTTGACGCCACAACGACAAAACTAAGTGAACTGTTTTGTACCTTTGCTGCCCCTGTAAAAAAGGGGCTTTGCTGTCAATTTGGCTATAAAAATACTTAAGCACCATATTTGACATTGCAAATCATCCGCATTTTTTAATTATATACCAACAATCCTGAATTTTATGGCAGGCTTTTTATCGAAAATATTTGGAGGCAACAAGAGTGAGAAAGATGTAAAAAAAATCACTCCGCAAATTGAGGCTATTAACCGCTTTTATGCCGAATATCATTCATTAAGCAATGATGAATTGCGCAACAAAACGCAATATTTTAAACTACGCATTAAGGATCACCTTGTTGAAATTGATGAACAGATCAACACTAAAAAAACAGAAGCAGAAAATTTGCCTGTTGATCAGATAAATCAAAAAGATGGTTTTTACCAGGAAATTGACCTCCTTAAAAAAGACAGGGATAAAAAAATTGAAGAAGTGCTGCAGCAGATTTTGCCAGAAGCATTTGCCTTGGTGAAAGAAACGGCCCGCCGTTTTAAAGAAAACGAATCTTTGGAAAGTTCGGCAACCGAACTGGATAAAAAACTGGCTGTTACAAAAAAGCACATCCGTATTGAAGGCGACAAAAGTATTTTCAGTAATACCTGGACCGCAGCCGGCGGCGAAGTTACCTGGAACATGCTGCACTACGATGTGCAGTTAATTGGTGGTATGGTGTTGCACAATGGTAAAATTGCAGAGATGGCCACCGGTGAAGGTAAAACCCTGGTTAGTACTTTACCGGCTTATTTAAACGCATTAAGCGGCGAAGGTGTACACATAGTAACAGTAAACGATTACCTGGCAAGAAGAGATAGTGAATGGAATGGTCCCATCTTTGAATGGCTGGGCCTTACCGTTGATTGTATAGATAAGCACGAACCCAATGGCGACGCAAGGCGTGCGGCCTACAATGCCGACATTACCTATGGCACCAACAACGAATTTGGTTTCGATTACCTGCGGGATAATATGGTACACAGCCCCGACGAAATGGTGCAACGCACACATCATTTTGCAATGGTGGATGAAGTAGATAGTGTATTGATTGATGATGCCCGTACGCCGCTGATCATTAGCGGACCGGTGGGCCACAGCGACAATACCCAGCAATTTTTTGATTTGAAACCGCGTATTGAAAAATTAGTTGAAGCACAGAAAAGAGCCGTAAGCCAGTTTTTAATTGATGCCAAGAAAAAAATAGCCGACGGCAACGACGACCCTAAAGATGGCGGCCTGTCGTTGTTCAGGGCGCATAGGGGTTTGCCAAAAAATGGTGCCCTCATTAAATTTTTGAGTGAGCCGGGCATGAGGGTAAAATTGCAAAAGAGCGAAAACTATTACCTGGCCGATCAGCAGAAAGAAATGCCTAAGGCAGATGAAGAACTGTACTTTCATATAGATGAAAAAAATAACCAGGTAGACCTTACCGATAAAGGAATTAACCTTATCACCAAAGCAGGTGAAGACACCGAGTTTTTTATACTGCCCGATATTGCCGTTAAATTGAGTGACATTGAAAAAGACACTATTGGTGCTGATGAAAAACTGCACCTGAAAGAAGGCTTGCTAAATGAATACTCGCAGAAGGCAGAGCGTATACATACCGTGCAGCAATTACTAAAAGCATATACGCTATTTGATAAAGATACCGAGTACGTGGTGCTGGATGAGGCTGTAAAAATTGTAGATGAACAAACAGGCCGTATACTTGACGGAAGAAGGTACAGCGATGGTTTGCACCAGGCAATAGAAGCAAAAGAAAATGTAAAGATTGAAGCCAGTACGCAAACGTATGCCACCGTTACTTTACAAAACTATTTTAGAATGTACCACAAACTATGTGGTATGACGGGAACTGCGGAAACAGAAGCTGCAGAGTTGTGGGACATCTACAAACTGGATGTGGTTTCTATACCCACCAATGTAAAAATAGTTCGTAAAGATGAGCAGGATTTGGTGTACAAAACCAAGCGTGAAAAATACAAAGCAGTAATAGATGAAATAGAGCGTCTACGCCTTGCCGGTAGGCCATCACTGGTGGGTACCACATCTGTAGAAATAAGTGAATTGCTGAGCAGGATGTTGAAGCAAAAAAATATTCCGCACAATGTGTTAAATGCAAAGCAACATGCCAAAGAAGCACAGGTTGTTGCCGAAGCAGGCTTAGCCGGTGCGGTTACCATCGC
>JBGSIG010000664.1:0-3512 GCA_041742655.1 Ferruginibacter sp.
CTTTTGCTTTCGCAAGTTCTGTACTTGTAGTTATGTGTGCACTTTGCAGCCAGGCAAGCGCTCTTGATGATGCATCAAATTCTACGGGTAATGTTACAAGGGTAAACAAAGTTGAAACAGCAAATAAAACAATACCAACTAATAATATAGTTTGACTACCTCCGC
The DNA here is from genome assembly GCA_041742655.1 of Ferruginibacter sp. Taxonomy (GTDB): domain Bacteria; phylum Bacteroidota; class Bacteroidia; order Chitinophagales; family Chitinophagaceae; genus Ferruginibacter. The sequence goes on from JBGSIG010000664.1 coordinate 166, forward strand.
CAAATCCCATTACACCTAACCCTGCTAAAATTACCCATTGCGAGAGATTGGTACTAATTTGTGTGATGGGTACCAACCTGCTTCTCAACATGAGCATAGAGTAAGCGGTTGCATGCTGCACTGCGTGGCCGCACTCATGAGCGGCCACAGCCGCCGCAGATACATTTCTTCCCTCGTACACGTCTGTACTTAAATTTACTGTTTTTTTTGTGGGGTCATAATGGTCTGACAAAGTGCCGGGAACAGAAGTCACTTGCACATCATAAATACCATTATCTCTTAGCATTTTTTCTGCTATTTCTCTACCACTTAGTCCCGCACTGGTTGGTACTTTTTGATATTCGGAAAATTTACTTTTTAGCCTGAACTGTACTATAATACCAAGCAGCATAAAAATCATGGAAATTCCAATAATACCAATTGTCATAATATTAAATTTTCAACGGTAAGTTACAAAAAAAATTATTTCCAATAATGCACAAAAGGCAGCCTTTTACAGCCGCCTTTTGCTTACTTATTTTTAAAATAACAACTTATAATTTTTGAAGTTTACTACTGAAATTTATTTCATCATTGGCTATTGTAACATAATATACACCGGCATTTAAAGCAGAAGGCAGATTGCTAACAATTATGGAGTTGTTACCCTTATTTACACTTATAATTTTAGAATAAACTGACTGGCCCGCTGTGTTAAATATTTTTAGCGTTGCAACACTTGCTTTGGATGAAGATAATGATACAGTAAAATTATTATAGAAGGGATTTGGGAAAATTTCAACACCACTTTTAATTTCCCCTGAAAGTTTAACAATTGATGAGAAAGTTTCTTTTCCATTTATATCAACCTGCTTTAAGCGGTAATATACGGTGTTTGCACTACCAAGATGATCGTTATAGCTATAATTTTTAATGGTATTACTATAACCCGCGCTGGCAATTTTAGCAACACTTATATAGTCAACGGCATCATAGCTTCTGAACAGTTCAAAGTGATCGCTATTTAGCTCCTGGCTAGTTTGCCAATTCAGCATTGCAATTCCATTTGAATATCTGCCGGTAAATGAACTTAGTTTAACAGGCAATGGTCCACAGGCTGTAACGATCAGAGTAAAGTCGTTAAAATAAACACATTCAGGATCTGCCAGCCCAGCCTCTGTAGAAGAGACAACCAACCTGTATTTGTATCCGTTCATAGACGACTTCACAATTCCAAGGTCCAGCGGTAAAGTGAATGCATCACCAATATATGCAGCCTGTGCTGGCACCGATAAATCGCTGAATGATATTCCCCCATTTGTACTTAACTGCGTTTTGTACCAGGTATTGGTATGGGTATTGTCCGTTACCACGTAGTTAACTATTGCTACATTCGCTTCACATACTGAAGAGGTACCGTTGGTTGTTCCACCAGGGCCGTTAACTGCTATCTGCGACTGGCAAACATTAATTGCAATATCATCAAGGCCTAAATCATTTCCACCTGCAACAGCCGTGGCATTTACAACTTGCAAATCAACAACACTTGACGTTGCTGTAAAGGAACCGCCAACTTTAACCCATGTTGGGTTATTTGTATAAGCAATAGCACCTGAATTTGCAATTTCCACTCCATTCACTTTAAATGAAATGTTTGGCTCTGAACCCGGTTTTGCAGAAACACTTGTACCTGGAAGTAAATTAATCACCCATGCAGAAAACTCATACGTAGCACCTATACAAACCGGAATAGATTTTATCTGATAGAAAACAGGACTATAAGTATTATTCGGAGCTCCGTTAACCGCCATGAAATACCCACCATCTCCGGTATGGTCAGAACCTCTCCAGTCGCCTTTAATGCAATTTCCACCGCTGCTGTTACCAACTGTTCTTAAAATGCTATACCGATACTCAGGAAACAAACCATTAGAGGCGGCTGTATATACATAGTCTGAACAGGGAATGGCGCTTCCAGTTGTAGAAGTACAGCCAGTAATGGCATTTCCGACATTATTAACCGGGCTAAAGCTATTTGCTCCAGATTTAATACAATTGTCTGCACCATTATTAATGTTTATATAGGGTGTACTAAAAGTACCTTTTGCCCCCAATAAATTAGGTCCCTTTACGCCGGTACATTGTCCGTTAGCAATTTGTGAACTGTAAAAGCTGATTACAGTAAACAATAGTGTGTAAAATTTTTTCATTCTTTTGTGATTTAGAGAGTAATAATCGTTCGATTAGTAAGCGGAAATACAAAAGATAGATGGATTAATATTGTGGCTACATGCAACTATAGACGTAAACACCAATAGCTGTTTTGCCAAAATTTAAAAAAAGGAAGTGGTAGTAATTTTCTTGTGGTAATTGTGTAGGATGGGGATCAGATGGTAATACTCCTGAAAGAGTAATTAGGGTGTAAAGATACTTTTACTTTTTAAAAAAGCAAAGAAAAGAGCCAAAAAATATGAATACCACCAAAATGGCTGACAATATTGATGACATCGGTATGAAGTATCTATTTAATAAACAGGGAGTTGCAATTGCAACTCCCTGTTTAAAAAATATCTAAAAATAAAAAACTATTTATATTGACTAGCTAATCCTTTGGCCAAATCTATCATCTTATTTAAACCGTCCTGCGGCAAATTACCCTTTTTAAATTCGGCTAATATTTCCGGGTGTTTATTTTCCATTTCCAATAAAAAATGTTCTTCGAAAGCCTTAACATTTTTAACCGCCACGTCTTTTAACAAACCCTGGGTACCAAGATAGATCATTGCTACCTGCTTTTCTACACTCATTGGTGAATATTGCAACTGCTTCAATATTTCCACGTTACGGGCTCCTTTATCAATTACATTTTTAGTAGCAGCATCCAGGTCGCCACCAAATTTAGAAAATGCTTCTAATTCCCGGTACAAAGCCTGGTCTAGTTTTAATGTACCAGCCACTTTTTTCATAGATTTAATTTGAGCGTTACCACCCACACGACTAACTGAAATACCCACATTAATAGCGGGACGGATACCTGAATTAAACAGGTTACCCTCTAAAAATATTTGGCCGTCGGTAATAGAAATAACGTTAGTAGGAATGTATGCAGATACGTCACCAGCCTGCGTTTCAATAATAGGCAAGGCGGTAAGTGAACCCCCTCCCTTTACCAAATGTTTAATGGAGTCCGGTAAATCGTTCATTTGCTTAGCTATATCATCGCGGGCAATAACTTTAGCCGCCCTTTCCAGTAAACGGCTATGCAAATAAAACACATCACCCGGATATGCTTCACGACCAGGCGGGCGGCGCAACAATAAACAAACCTCACGATCGTCCCCTGCCAAATATTAAACAAAGCTTCTCTG
>JBGSIG010000665.1:0-3713 GCA_041742655.1 Ferruginibacter sp.
GCGGGACCATTATATAGAACATGAGCGGGCAAAGGAATTTGCTGGCTCTCTATTATCCGACCTAAAGGAAGATACCGCTGCATTAACTGCTGCAATAGCTTTTAGCGAACATAAAATAGAAACAGTGGACAAGTTTTTTTCTATGGTTGAACAATCACGTGAAAATTGGGAGGACTCTTTGATTTACCGATATGCTGGTACCGCTGTACGGGTTAACCCCTACGAAAGAACGTCAGAAACGTATGAACAAATGAAAGCTTCCGGCTCTTTACGTTACTTAAAAGAAAAGCTAACTAACCAATTGGATAATTATGATGTGCAAGGTAGAAAAGTAGAGACCAGGGAAAACATCGATCTAAAATATTGCGATGAAATATTAATGCCTTTTTTGGTTAGTGTTCTCGACAAAAGACCTGTTTACCAAATTCAGGAGGGATTAAAGCCAACTTATCCACTGGTATTTAGAAAGGATGATAAAGAAACACTCTCTATCTGGATAAATTACATGGCCATTGTACAAGCCACCAGAACCAGAACAATGGTTGAATATAAGGATATGCTGGAAAGAGCAAAAAAAATTATTGAATTAATTGAAAATGACTACCCTGAAGGGTAATTAATGATGGAAGAAAAAGACAATATACCCTCTGGCAATGAGTCAGAAAATACTGAACCGTCCTTGCATCCGGGCAACCTGCATCATAAGAAATGGAAAGAATATTTGAGTGAATTCCTGATGCTATTTTTGGCTGTTAGCGCAGGATTTTTTGCAGAGAATATTCGGGAACATTACATTGAACATGAGAGAGCTAAAGAATTTTCGGGTTCTTTACTATCCGATTTAAAAGAGGATACAGTAGCATTGAATAATGCGATTGATTTTAGTAAGCGCAAAATAAATGTGGTGGATAGTTTTTATACTTTGATGGAAACCCCGGGCGTGAAGATTAATGATACATTGATTTATTACTATGCTGGTTTAGCAATAAAAGTAGAACCTTATCAACGATCATCCAACACTTACGAACAAATGAAAGCTTCGGGTTCATTGCGTTATCTTAAGGAAAAATTATCTAACAAACTGGATGATTATGATGTACAGGGTAAGAGAGTGGAAACCAGGGAAAGTATTGATTTAAAATATTGTGACGAAATATTAATCCCTTTTCTTGTTGGCATAATTGATAAAAGACCAATTTACCAATTGCAGGATGGAAAGCCCGTAACCTATCCGCTTGTTTTTAGAAAGCTTGACAGGGAAACCATTGCTTTATGGATTAATTACATGGCCATTGTAAAAGCTACCAGGCATAAAACATTGATAGAATATATTAAAATGCTGGAATTGGCTAAAAAAATTATTGTAATCATAGAAAGTGAATACCCCGAATCAATGACGGAGCAATAGTTTGATTGGATAAGTCACTTAGTGCGTAACCGTAGCTCCGGGTGGCCTCGGATAAAAAGTGCTAGCAATTTTCATCCGCCCCGGCGGATTGATTTTTTTGTTTCTTTTTTTTATCAATAAAAAAAATGAGGTTTAACTAAAAATGTAAAGGCTTTGCCAACTAATGACTAATCTTATAAATTAATATGGAATAGAAAAGCTGCTAAAGAAAGATAAATGAGAAATAAAACACAAGGGCACACAATAAATACAACCGGAAACTGCAATGGATAACCTTATTAAAATATTAGTGGTAGAAGATGAAATGATCATCGGCGCAAAGATCTCGATGCAATTAGAAACATTGGGGTACGAGGTAACCGGCATTTTGCCAAAAGGAGAAGAAGCCATAGTGCACGTGCAGGAAAACAAACCAGATATCATATTGCTCGATATTAACCTGAAAGGCAAACTGGATGGCATTGAAACCGCTATACAAATACTGCAACAAAACAGCATTCCTATTATTTATCTTACCGCCAATGCAGATGAAGCCACTTTTAACCGGGCCAAACACACGAAGCCGTATGCCTTTATCTCAAAACCATTTAAACAACTCGATCTGCAACGGGCCATCGAATTAACCATCAGCCGCATGGCCGAAGAAGAAACTGGCACCAACAATGAAAACATCGATAATGACGAGCAACCCTTTATTTTAAGCGACCGCATTTTTGTTCGCCACAAAAACAAAATGGTAAAAATAATGGTGGCCGATATTTTATACATTGAAGCAGACCGAAACTACTGCCGCATTTTTACGAAAGACAAAGAATGGGTTTTATCCGCTACACTTAAAACATTGGAGGAAAAGCTTTCTGCGCAACTTTTTCAACGCATTCATCGTTCGTTTCTCATAAACCTGGCAGCCGTAGACGAGGTTGCTGAAAACCATGTAAGCATCGCAAAAAAAGACATACCCCTTGGCTTGGGCATGCGGGAAGAGTTGATGAAACGAATGATGACACTTTAATATTTAATGCATTTACTGGTTATAAAATAAAAAATCTTTAAAAAAATTACATGAAACAAGGCTGGCTGCTACTTTTACTCTTTGTACAAACTGCCCGGGCGCAAACCAATATGCCCGTCAGCCTGGAGCAACAATTTGCTGCAGCCAAAAATGATGACGCCAGGTTGGCAACATTGACTGAAATGGTAAATGTTGCTTTTGAAAAAGACCTTACCAAAGCATTGGAATACGCCCTAAAGGGAGTGAAATTGGCAGAGAAATCAGGGGATAAAAAAGCACAGCCTGCGTTTTATGAAATGGCTGGAAGAATGTATGCCAACATGCTCCAATTAGATTCGGCTACATTTTTTTTCGACAAGTCCATGGCCGGTTACAAAGCCATCAACAATAAAAAAGGCCAGGCCACTACCTGGTTTAAAATTGGCTGGGTATATAAAAAGAAGCAGGATATTGAAAAGGGAATGGATGCTGATATGAAGGCCCTTAAGTTGATGGAAGAATTAAACGATCAGCAGGGAATTGCCAGTGCTTTGGGACGGCTGTCGGATGATTTAACCCGGCAGGGAAGATTGAAAGAAGCGCTTGATTATGCAGAAAAATCAATTGCCATTTGTGAAAAGAATGGATTTAAACAAGAGCTGATGTATGCTTTTTTTAATGCAGGAAATGTAAGTATTACTATGCGCAAAGATTCTCAGTCTTTGGCGTACTACGATAAAGCGATTGCCATAAACCAGCAGATGAATTTGGGCGATATGACCTTATGCGATTTTACCAATGGACGTGGTAATGCGCTTAAACATTTGGGCAGGTACAAGGAGGCATTAAGCGACTACAAAAAAGCGCAGGCACTTGCACAAAAAACAAATTACAACAATGCAGCCAGCACAGTAATGGCCAACCTGGGCGAAGTGAATCTGCTAATGGGAAACTATGCCGATGCATTAAAATACCAGCTAAAAACCATTGAGTTGATGGAGGATGCCGGAGACCTTTCTAACATTGTAGAAAATTATGTACATGTAAGTACCATCTACGAAAAATTAAGCAACTACCCATCTGCGTTAGCTTACCACAAAAAGGCTCTTTTTATAAGAGACAGCACGGCCACTAAAGAAAGTGATGTAGCCATGTCGGAGTTACTCACTAAATACGAAACAGAAAAAAAGCAGGCTACCATTACAGCCCAGTTGCAACAGTTGAGTCAGCACAGACGCATGCAATGGCTAAGCGTTGGTGTGGCTTCGCTTTTGGCGTGTTTGCTTTTTATAGCTTACCGCAGCTACCGGGCAC
>JBGSIG010000666.1:0-2578 GCA_041742655.1 Ferruginibacter sp.
GTGTTGGCTTCCACCGGCACATTGGTTATAATATTGATTACCCCCGCAGTTGCATCACTGCCATAAATTAACGAAGCTGGGCCTTTTAATATCTCCACTTTATTTACACTGGCTTCATCAATTTCAATTCCATGTTCATCACCCCATTGCTGCCCTTCCTGCCGCACACCATCATTAACAGTCAGCACACGGTTATATCCTAATCCACGGATAACTGGTTTTGATATAGCGGGGCCCGTAGATAAACTTGACACTCCAGGTTTTTTTGTTAATGCCTCAATAATATTTGATGAGGCGGTTTTCATTAACTCCTGCTTGCGCATTACTGAAATTTGAAAGGGTGCCCGTTTCGATAATGTGGCCGCACCAACGCCTGTAATGATAACAGCATCATTTTCAATAATAGCCTCTGTTAAAACATAATCTTTCTTGGTATCTGTAATAATATCTATCCATTCGATATGGGATGTGTAGCCAATATGTGACACCTCTATAAGATGCCTGCCCAATGGAAGGCTTTTCAATTCAAAAAAACCGCTACTATCAGTTGAGCCTCCAATTTTAATATCCGAAACATAAACAGTTGCTCCCCGCAAAGGCAAATTGGTTTTGCTATCAGTTATTTTACCGCTAAATATTCCTGGCAAAATTTTTTTGTTGTTGGCAACCGACTGGTTTAAAAAAAGAAGATTACACAAAAACAACAGTAAAATGATTCGGGACAAGGTCATCACCTAAATTTTATTTGAAACAATGTTGCAAACATAGATAAATAATTTTGCAACACTATTTTAATGTTTATTGGTGCAAATTAAAAAGTTCCTGATTTGAACAGTAACTTTTTAGGCTTAATAACATATTCAAAACATTTACTCAATATTTTCGATGATGCCCGCAATGCCTTGTCCACCACCAACACAGGCCGTAACAATGCCGTACTTTTTATTAAGGCGTTTCATGTCGTTGATAATTTGAATGGTTAATTTGCAACCAGTGCAGCCCAGCGGATGGCCCAGTGCAATAGCGCCGCCATTAATATTCACAATATCGTTATTCAAATTCAGCTTGCGGATAACCGCTAAAGATTGCGAAGCAAAAGCTTCATTTAATTCCACCAAATCTATATCACTGAGCGTCATGGCTGCCTGTTTTAAAACCTTAGGAACTGCTTCAACAGGGCCTATGCCCATTATGCGTGGATGAACGCCTGCACTGGCACAATTAACCAATCGGGCAATGGGCTTTAATCCTAATTCGTTGATCATTCTTTCGCTCATCACAATTACAAAAGCTGCACCATCACTTGTTTGAGAAGAATTGCCGGCTGTAACACACCCGCCCATAGCAAATGCCGGTTTTAACTTTGCCAGGCCTTCTGGCGTTGTATCTGCACGCACACCTTCATCTGTATCTACAATAAAATTTGTTTGCTGTTTTTTGCCTTTCGCATTCAGGCTTACCTGCGTAATATTAATGGGAAGAATACCAGATTTAAAGAAACCGCTTTTAATTGCGTTACCTGCTTTTAAATGACTGTTATAACTAAACATATCCTGGTCTTCGCGACTAACATTGTATTCTTTAGCCACTGCTTCTGCAGTTAATCCCATGCTCAAATAAAAGTCCGGTTCCTCTGAAGCAATTGAATAAGATGGAGAAGTTTTCCATCCTGCAGTAGGCACCATAGTCATACTTTCTACACCTCCGGCAATGATGCATTCAGCCATACCTGTTCTAATTTTCGCAGTTGCCATGGCAATACTTTCCAGTCCGCTGGCACAATAACGGTTGATGGTTATACCCGGTGCATGAATACCTACGGCCTTTGCAGAAATCATTCGCCCTACCTGTAACCCTTGTTCAGCCTCTGGCACAGCGTTACCTACAATTACATCATCCACTCTTTTCACATCCAGTTGAGGCACTGTTGCCAGTAACCCCTTTATTACTTCAATCGCCAAATCATCGGGCCTTGTAAACCTGAAGCCACCTTTTTTACTTTTGGTGATGGCGGTTCTGTATCCTGCAACTATATAAGCTTCCTGCATATTTGTAAATTTTATGAATTTCTAAAAGATGATTAATGAGCGCTGCATTTTTACCACTTTAATGGATAGGGGTAATTAGTTGTTTATGCAACTTTCTATATCAAAGTTATAATTTCTCAACGAAAATGAAAAATTGAAAAGCCTATGTTAATTTTACCGGTATATGTATAAAATATTTCGTTCTTTTTTATTTCTATTTGATCCTGAAAAGGTGCATTATTTTTCGATGACCGCATTGAAATTGATTTGCAAAGTAGGTTTCATGAAAAAGTGGGTTTCTAACAGATTCACTCCACGATTTCAAAAAAGTTTTAGTGTTTTCAATCTTGCTTTTAAAAATCCGGTTGGACTTGGAGCTGGTTTTGATAAAAATGCCCTTTACCTCAATGAACTGGAAGCCCTGGGTTTTGGTTTTGTAGAAATTGGTACAGTAACTCCATTGCCACAGGCAGGAAATGATAAACCAAGACTATTCAGGCTTCCGAAAGATAAGGCACTCATTAACAGGATGGGGTTTAACAATGATGGTG
>JBGSIG010000667.1:0-1829 GCA_041742655.1 Ferruginibacter sp.
AGATTTCTTCATGGTCTTTAATTTTTCCGCCGCAAAGGTAACACAAACACAGGGTATTTTTTATAATAATCAAAGAATCGGATACGTTAAATGGTGGCCCATTTATTAACAAAAATCAGGTGTATTATTGTTGCGTATCTGCTTATCTTTGCACCCGTTTTTTGATTTTGTGCAGCAAGGTCCGTTTTAATTCATATTTACACATGACAGATATCTCTACTTTCGATCCCAACACCGTTGGTAATCCTAACAACAATATTTTTGGTTTACCCTTTCCGGAAGAAGATTCCCGCCTTGTAATTATACCAATTCCATGGGAAGTTACAGTGAGTTATAATGCGGGTACAGCAAGGGCTCCCGAACATGTATTTAAAGCCAGTCTGCAGGTAGATCTTTTTGACCCTGAGTACAAAGATGCCTGGAAGCAGGGTTTTTTTATGCGGCCATGCGATAAAAAGATTTTGATGAAGAGCGACTACCTCCGTAAAGAGGCAGAATTATATATCAATTTTATTTCGGAAGGAGAGGTGGTAGAGGATAATAAATTTATGTGTAAAACACTCAAGGAAGTAAATGCCGGAAGCATTTTTCTAAACAACTGGGTGTACGAACAAACAAAAGATTTGCTGGAAAGCGGTAAATTGGTGGGCCTGTTGGGTGGAGACCATAGCACGCCATTTGGATTTTTCAGGGCGATTGCCGAAAAACATGACGATTTCGGTATTTTACAAATTGATGCGCATTGCGATCTTAGAAAGGCATATGAAAATTTTAACTATTCTCATGCCTCTATTATGTACAATGCGTTGGAGGAAATTCCCCAGTTGACAAAACTGGTTCAGGTAGGCGTAAGGGATTATTGTGAAGAAGAGTGGGATTACATGGCCAATTCAAACAACAGGGTAGTAACGTATTTTGATAAGGATATCAGGGCCCGGCAATACGAAGGGCAAAACTGGCAAACCATCGCCATGGAAATGATTGAGCATTTACCGCAGGCAGTGTACATTAGTTTTGATATTGATGGATTAGATCCCAAATTATGTCCGCATACCGGTACACCCGTACAGGGCGGTTTTGAAACCGAGGAAATATTTTATCTTTTTAAATTACTCATAAAGAGCGGGCGAAAAATTATTGGATTCGATTTGAATGAAGTGGGCGTTAGCCACGATGAATGGGACGAGAATGTGGGCGCAAGATGCCTTTTTAAATTGTGCAATATGCTGGCGGCTTCAAACACGGTGCAGGCAGTTTAGGATGAACCAGCTTTTGATTGTCAGTAAGCGGCCTTTAATATTTGTTACAGTTGTAAGGAAGTTTAATTTTTGTTAGACGAAATATTAATACCTGCCACAATAAAATGTACACATTCAGCATAAAAGATCATGGGCCTAATTTAATTGTGATGGTTACGAGATCGTTGCTTGCCCTTGGTGCCATAATATCATTGCTTTATCAAAACAATCCATATTATTATATCAACATTGTTGCATCGGCCATATTATTAATGCTGGCTGTTTTAGTAAAAAGGTTGCTTGCAAATACGGGGTTAAAGGCCTCCTCACTGTTATGGATAGGTGCAGTAATATTATTTTTTGGCACACGCTCCATTACTTTTTCCATTGTGCTGGCGGCTGTCGGTTTACTGATGAAAAAGCTAAATGAACATCCAACCGTCCACATCAATAAACAAGGTGTGTATATTAAAAAAATGTTTGGCAACCAGTTGCATCCATGGGGCGAATTCAATAACATCATTTTAAAAGACGACCTGCTTACGCTTGATTTTAAAACTAATAAGTTGATGCAACTAACAATTGCAGAAA
>JBGSIG010000668.1:0-2278 GCA_041742655.1 Ferruginibacter sp.
CTGAGTGCTGATTAAAAAATTAAAATCATTTATCTTTCAAACAAAAACTATTGGCCCGGAAAGAAACATACCGTTCAAAACATGCTGCCAAATCAGGCGAAGGAGCCTCACCAATAAAGCAGCAGCGCAGCGAAAGGATCCCTATTGACCCAGCCTTACAATTGCCGTACGCCGAAGGCAAAGTGTTGCTGATTGATAAACCACTTCACTGGACATCTTTTGATGTGGTGCGTAAATTGCGTGGCGTATTACAGATAAAAAAGATTGGTCATGCTGGTACGCTAGACCCCCTTGCAACAGGGTTATTGATTGTATGTACCGGTAAGTTTACAAAAAAAATAAATGAATATATGGCCAGCGAAAAAGAATACACCGGCCATTTTGTTTTAGGGGCCACTACACCTACGTACGACCTTGAAAGCGAACCGGAGCAATTTAAAGATGCGTTGGATATCACAGAGGAGTCAATAAAAAATGCGACCATGCAATTTATAGGAGCCATCAACCAGTTACCACCCATTTATTCAGCCATAAAAAAAGATGGTGTTGCATTGTATGCGCTTGCAAGAAAAGGCATAGCGGTGCAACCAGAACCACGACAGGTCACCATTCATTCATTTGATATTACCGCAATAAATTTGCCCATGGTAGAGTTTAAAGTTGTTTGCTCAACAGGCACGTATATACGCAGTTTGGCCAACGATTTTGGTGCTGCCCTGGGCTGCGGTGCCTATTTAGGCAGTTTACGTCGTACCAGAATTGGAGAATTTGATGTAAGCAACGCCATCGGCCCCGATGAGTTTGTGAAACAATTGGCCGCTGATAAAAAAGAAGGAGCCCAATAGGGAATAACTAAAAAGGGTAACTTAACCCTATACTGAAATTGTAATTTTCGTAGCGCCAGGTTCTATACTGCTCGCCGCCGCTAAACAAATTTTTAAAAGTAATTCCGGGCCACTGCCAGCCATCATTTTCCAATATATCGGGCCGTTTAAATCTGAAGCCGAAGTCGAATCGTAATATCACGTAGTCAAAATCTAACCTAAAACCCGTACCAAGGCTTACGCCCAGCTGTTGATACAAATTTTTAAATTGAAACTGCAGGTCACTCGGCCCTAAACTGGGTGTGGTATTTCTATAGGTCCAAACATTGCCAACATCAGCAAACAGCGCCCATTTTAATGTAAGTGAGTTGGGGATTATTTGAAACAGGTCACGCCTGTATTCTAGATTCGTTTCTATCCTTATATCACCCGAACGGTCGTTTTCAATTTGGTCCGGCGAACCTTGCGGCCTAGCACCTGGGCCAATACCCCTGATGGGCCAGCCCCGCATACTGTTGCTTCCTCCTTCATAATATTGTTTAAAAAATGGCAATGTAGCGCTGTCGCCATTTCCGAAAGGAACACCCACGCCAACAAAGCCTCTAAACACTGTGGCAGACTTGTCTTTGCTCATCGTAAAAATATACTCTCCATCAACTCTAACAAAGGAACTTAACTGTCGCTTAAAACCTCCCGACGAAACTAAACCCAATAACAAACCAGACTCTTCAATATTGCCGCGGAAAGTGTGCTGCCAGTTGGGGTGTTTTGGGCTTAGAAAAGTAGTGGCATAACCATACGAAGTGCCAATAACCAATGTAGTGTTGTACGAGTAACGCAGATAAGGATTTTCGTTTAAGATATTAATAAAACTGTCAGATTGATTGTACAGGTATGAATATTCGATGTTGGGAAATTTAAAAATATTTTTCCGGTTTATTCTATTGCTCCACTCGTTGCCAAAAGCAACTACCGTAGAAAACTGGTTGAAAAGATCAATTCTTTTTATATAAGAGGGAGTGAAATTTATAAAACTTTGATGCGACACCGGGTTGTTGAGATTTGTCCATTTTTTAGGTATTAAGTTTATCGGGCCCAGCAGTCGTGGATAAGAAATGGTATTTGAGTAACTGGCTTCGGTTGAATTAACAGCCTTACTTGAACCCAAAGAATTTAAATTTAATTCAACGCCCAAACCCAGGGAATGTGTCATCTTAATACCTTCTTTGTGTATGTTCCTGTTTTGTAATGATAAATTTGTCGACAATCCTAAAAGATTACCGGCACTCAGGGCACTGGCGCTGTTACTGGTGCTGTTGGCTGAATAACTAGCCTCGATGGTAGCTTCAAACCCGTATTTTTTTGCGGGTATCATTTGAATGATCATGTCTAGTTTACCAATGCTATCCTTGCTTTCAACTGCCTGAACATTTACATTTTGCCAAACACCAATT
>JBGSIG010000669.1:0-2389 GCA_041742655.1 Ferruginibacter sp.
AGGTAATTGGCTACACTGATGTGGTTCAGGTGGTAGTTTTAATTATTGGCGGTCTTGTAACAACCTATTTAGCTTTGTCATTATTGTCTGAACAATATGGTTTTGGTAAAGATATTTTTAAGGGGCTTTCTATTTTGCGTAAAGAAGCACCCGAACATTTTCACATGATATTCGATTCGTCGAATAAATATTATAAAGAGTTGCCCGGTATGTCTGTACTGTTCGGCGGTATGCTGGTGAACAATCTTGCTTATTGGGGATGCAATCAATATATAGTGCAACGTGCGCTGGGTGCCGATTTGGTGACAGCCCGAAAAGGAATTTTATTTGCTGCCTTTCTAAAGCTGCTGGTACCGGTTATTGCTGTGTTGCCGGGCATTGTAATGTATGTGCTGCATAGTAAGGGGATGTTTCAGCAAGAGATGACGGATGCCGCAGGTACACTTAAACCAGACCATGCTTACCCTACATTGATGAATCTATTACCCGCAGGTTTAAAAGGTATTGCATTTGCGGCACTCACTGCTGCGGTAGTAGCATCGCTGGCAGGAAAGGCAAATAGTATCTCTACCATTTTTTCGCTGGATATTTATAAAAAATATTTTAATAAAGAAGCATCAGAAAGAAAGCTGGTGTTGGTAGGCCGGTGGGCCGTTGTTATAGCCATGGTAGTTGCAGCCATTGTAACACCCGCATTAAAATCGCTCGACCAGGCTTACCAGTTTATACAGGAATATGTAGGGTTTATTTCACCCGGTGTGCTGGCTATTTTTCTCTTAGGGTTTTTCTGGAAACGAACTACTGCTGCTGCAGCCATGGCAGGCGCATTACTAACGATCCCTATTTCAACAGTATTAAAATTTTTACCCATGTGGACAAACGGGCGTTTCCCCGATTACCCTTTTTTAGACAGGATGAGCATCACTTTTGTATTGATTGTATTGGTGATGATTGCCATGAGCCTTATTAATCCTAAAAAAGAAAATGATACACATGTTATTGAAGTAGATACATCCATGTTCCGCATCACTACAGGGTTTGCAATAGGTTCCATTATTATCATGGGGATATTGCTGGCATTGTATACCGTGTTTTGGTAGTTTAAAATAATAAATAATGCGATGGAAAAAATAAAGATCGTTTAAATAATACTACTTTTATTTGCTCAATTCAGCACATAAAACATTTACTCAATTACACTTTAAAATAAAATACATAATGATGAAAAAGAAAAATGTTAGCCAGGATTCCCGGCGAAAGTTTATTCGTAATACCGCCTTATCTGCGGCTGGATTTTTTATTGTACCACGTCATGTGCTCGGCCGTGGTTTTGTAGCCCCGAGTGATAAACTGGTTGTAGCCGGTATTGGAGCCGGAGGAAAAGGGGCAAGTGACATCGAAAATTTTTATAAAAGCGGAAAAGCAGAAATTGGTTTTTTATGCGATGTAGATGATCGCCAGGCCGCTGGTACACGTAAAAAATTCCCCAATGCAAAATACTATAAAGACTTTCGGGAGATGTTAGCAAAGGAAGGGAAATCAATTGATGCCGTTTCTGTTTCAACACCCGATCATCAACATGCAGTTGCCGCAATGGCAGCGATGAAACTCGGCAAACATGTATATGTACAAAAACCGTTAACGCACGACATTTACGAAGCCCGCATGTTAACAGAAGCGGCGCACAAATATAAAGTGGTTACCCAAATGGGCAACCAGGGTGCTTCAGGCGATGGCGTGAGACAGTTACAGGAATGGTATAATGCAGGAACCATCGGGGATGTAACTGAAATTTTTTGTTACACAGATAGGCCCATTTGGCCACAGGGAATAAACCGCCCGACAGAAACTGCGGCAATTCCGGCTGGGCTTGACTTTGATTTATGGTTAGGTACCGCACCCAACAAACCTTATTTTGAAGGCGAACTTCCCTTCAACTGGCGGGGCTGGTGGGATTATGGTACCGGGGCTTTGGGCGATATGGCCTGCCATATTATACAACCTGCTTATGCTGTAATGGGGCTGGGCTATCCAGTGGCGGCTGAATGCAGCGTAGCAACAAAATACATAGAAAACTGGAACAAGGCATACTACCCCGAAAGCGGGCCAATTTCATCGCATATTACGCTAACCTATAAAGGTGAAAATGGAAAGCCCGATATGCAACTTCACTGGATGGATGGTGGAATACAACCCACCCGGCCGGCAGAATTAGGCTCCAACGAATTGATGGGCGATGGTGGCAACGGCATTATTTTTAATGGAACCAAAGGAAAAATGATGGCTGGCACTTATGGCATTAACCCGCAGTTATTGCCAACCTCACTTACCAAGGAAACCAAAGTGCCCAAAACCCTGGCACGTGTAAAAGATGGCGATAACGGCCACT
>JBGSIG010000670.1:0-2598 GCA_041742655.1 Ferruginibacter sp.
ATGATAATTACACAGTAAACTTTAATTGTGCTGCGGACGTAAAAGGATTTTCTATAGAGCCGCTATTACTGGTTCCCTTTGTTGAAAATGCATTTAAACATATTTCGCATCACAATAATCAACATAATTTTATACAGGTTAATTTGAGTATGAAAAATGGAACATTTCATTTCAATAGTAAAAACTCGAAAGCAACAGAAGAAGAAAAAGAAGTTACGGCCAAACATACGGGCATTGGACTGAATAATGTGAAGCGAAGGCTGGAATTATTATATCCCGGTAAACACCAGTTAACAATATTAAATGAAAATGATACTTTTAATGTTGACCTGGCCATTAAAATTTAATACACTGAGCGTATATGACAATCAACTGCATTCTAATCGATGATGAACCATTGGCCAGGGCGGGATTGAGGGAATATGTGGGAGACATCGACTTCCTGAACCTGCTGGGTGAATTTGACAATGCATTAAATGCTACGGAATTACTTGGAACAGGCAAAGTAGATTTGATTTTTTTAGATATACAAATGCCAAAAATTACCGGCATCGATTTTATTAAGACGCTGAATAATCCACCGCAAGTGATTTTTACAACCGCCTATCCGCAATACGCCCTGGATGGCTTTGATGTAAATGCCCTCGACTACCTGGTAAAACCCATTTCATTTGATCGCTTTTTAAAAGCGGCACTAAAAGCAAAGGATTTTTATGGAGTAAGACATGTATCCGGAGAAGCGCCGGAAAAATCAGCGTCCCCAGCCACAAAGGAGTACTTTTTTATCAAGGCCGAAAACAAATTAATAAAGATACTGTTGGAGGATATTTTATTTGTAGAGGCGTTGCAGAATTATGTAACAATTTATACTACGTCAAAGAAATATATCAGCTACCTAACCATTAAATCGGTGGAAGATTATTTGCCTGCAGATCGTTTCATAAAAGTCCACAAGTCATTCATCATTTCTGCGACACGGGTAGATAGTATTGACGGAAACGAGATACGGATAGATCAGCATCGCATTCCAATAAGCAGGGGGATGAAAGATGACGTAACGGACAAATTACTTAAAGGCAAGTTTTTGAAAAGATAGTGTTTTGATTAACCCATTTCTTCAACAAAAAAACAATCAGTTTTTTCCAGTTTTCGTTTGACCCCCGGCAACCAATTTATTGCATTCAGATTTTCATTTTTTACGCAATGCTCTGGGGTTTTAAAACCGAAAATTCTTTAAACCATCTTGATGTGATAAGTCCAGCGGACTGCGTTTAAATCTTAGGTTGTATCACGATTGGCAATCAAAAAAATGCAGCATTCTTCACAATCAATTAATTTAAATAGACAAACAATATGGTAAATTTGCATTTATTATTTTGATAATTAAAAATTGACAACGACATGGATAATGAGAAAAGTACACCCCCGGCAGAAAATTCGATACTACACGAATTAAACAATGAGGGTATGAAATGCCCGTTTATTAATGGTTCAATGCAAAAGATGGCGGGCGGAGGCACCACCAACCGTGAATGGTGGCCAAACCAGTTAAAACTTAACATACTTCGGCAAAATTCTTCGTTGTCTGACCCAATGGATGAAAACTTCAACTATGCTGAAGCTTTTAAAACGCTCGACCTCGTTGCTGTGAAGGAAGACCTGTTTGATCTGATGACTACTTCCCAAGATTGGTGGCCAGCCGACTATGGCCACTATGGGCCCTTTTTTATCAGGATGGCCTGGCACAGCGCAGGTACGTACCGTATTGGAGACGGCCGCGGCGGAAGTGGCTCCGGAAGCCAGCGTTTTGCACCGCTCAATAGTTGGCCAGATAATGCCAACCTTGATAAGGCCCGCTTGTTGCTATGGCCCATCAAACAGAAATATGGCAAGAAACTTTCGTGGGCCGATCTATTGATTCTGGCTGGTAACTGTGCACTTGAATCGATGGAGTTTAAAACCTTTGGTTTTGGCGGTGGACGTGTTGATATTTGGGAACCTGAGCAGGACGTTTATTGGGGTGCTGAAACCGAATGGTTGGGAGATAAACGTCACACAGGAAACCGTAACCTGGAGAATCCGCTGGGTGCGGTACAAATGGGTCTAATCTATGTAAATCCGGAAGGGCCTAATGGTGAACCTGACCCCGTTAGGTCGGCACACGATATAAGGGAAACTTTTGGCCGTATGGCAATGAATGATGAAGAAACAGTAGCATTGATTGCAGGCGGGCATACCTTCGGCAAAACACATGGAGCTGCAGACCCGTCCAAATATGTTGCACCAGAGCCTGCAGCGGCGGGCATAGCTGAGCAAAGCCAAGGCTGGAAAAACAGTTTCGGCAGTGGTTATGGAGGCGATACTATTACCAGCGGTTTAGAAGGTGCCTGGACCAAGACACCTGCCAAATGGAGTAACGATTATTTCGATCACCTGTTGGGTTTTGAATGGGAACTTACCAAAAGCCCTGCGGGGGCACATCAATGGAAGCCTGTAAATGGCGGCGGTGCCGGAACTATTCCGGATGCACACGACCCTAATAAAAAGCATGCTCCATTTATGCTCACATCAGATATTGCGTTAAAAGTAGATCCGAAC
>JBGSIG010000671.1:0-4042 GCA_041742655.1 Ferruginibacter sp.
TCGCTTACTACGCCTGTTTCAGTATATGATTACAACATGGTATCTAAAGAAAGAAAACTGATGAAGCAACAGGAAGTGTTAGGCGATTTTAATTCATCCAATTACATCACAGAAAGATTATTTGCCACCGCAAAAGACGGAAGCAAAATTCCGGTTTCGATAGTGTATAAGAATGGATTTAATAAAGATGGCAACGCCCCGCTATTATTGTACGCTTACGGCAGTTATGGCAGTAGTATGGATGCATCCTTTGACGGTGTGAGCCTTAGTTTACTGGACCGTGGTTTTGCTTTTGCCATTGCGCATATACGTGGTGGTGAGGAAATGGGCAGGTACTGGTATGAAGATGGCAAGATGATGAAAAAGAAAAATACGTTTAACGATTTTATTGATTGTGCAGAATATTTAATTGCCAATAAATTTACCGGCACCAAACATTTATACATCAATGGTGAAAGTGCCGGCGGCCTCTTAATGGGTGTAGTAGTAAATATGCGCCCCGATTTATGGAATGGCGTAATTGCTGCCGTACCTTTTGTAGATGTGATTACCACCATGAGTGACCCTTCGATACCGCTTACCACCAATGAATACGATGAATGGGGAAATCCTGCCAATAAAGAAAGCTATGACTACATGAAATCTTATTCTCCGTACGACAATGTAGAAAGGAAAGCTTACCCCAATATGCTGGTAACTACCGGCCTGCACGATAGCCAGGTACAATATTTTGAACCGGCGAAATGGGTAGCCAAACTAAGAGCCATGAAAACGGATAACAATAAAATATTTCTGTACACCAATATGGACGCCGGGCATGGCGGCGCCTCCGGACGATTTAAACCGTTAAAAGACAAAGCCAGGGAGTATGCATTTTTTTTAACATTGGAAGGAATTAGTCAATAGCAAATTAGCTTTTTAATTGCCTTGCCATCTACCGTCTAAGAAACTTTTTCTTTTATATGATTGATGTTTCCTGACACCAAAATGTTTTGCTTAATTATTGGTACATTTAGCCTATAAAATATACACTGCAAAATGCCGGGCTTGTCATCAAAAAGAATTACTGTAGTTACAATACTGCTTTTAATTGCGGTCAGTAGTTTTGTGTTCATCAACCGGCGGCCACCTGTAGATTTTACAACACAAGTAAAACCCATCATCAATAAAAACTGTATTACCTGCCATGGCGGTGTAAGGCAAAAAGGAGGCTTCAGCCTGTTGTTCAGGGATGAAGCTCTGGCAAAAACAAAATCGGGTAAAACAGCCATAGTTCCAGGCGACCCTGGTAATAGTGAAATGATCAGGCGGCTAACGCTAAAAGATCCTGAAGAACGCATGCCTTATAAACATGATGCACTCAGCAAAACTGATATTGATGTCTTGTCAAGATGGATAAAAGAAGGTGCTGCGTGGGGCGAGCATTGGGCTTATGTTCCGGTGAAAGAAACAGCAGTGCCGCAACCAACATCTTTCTTTCGGTTGATCAATAAAAAAAGCACTTGGGCAAAAAATGAAGTGGATAATTTTATAGAACAAAAGTTTAAAGAGCAGCAATTAAAACCTTCGCCACAGGCAGATAAACAAACGCTCTTGCGCAGGGTTAGTCTCGATTTAATTGGCATGCCTGCTCCCGAAAAATTAGCAACTAATTTTTTAAGCGACACTAGTAATAATGCGTATGCCAACCTTGTTGACTCGCTACTTGCCTCGCCACAGTACGGAGAAAAGTGGACTTCCATGTGGCTTGACCTTGCCCGCTATGCGGACACAAAAGGCTATGAGCGTGATGACAGCCGCAACATCTGGAAATACCGCGACTGGCTGATCAATGCATTTAATGAAGACAAACCTTACGATCAATTTTTAACGGAGCAAATAGCCGGTGACATGTTGCCCAATGCAACCGACGCTGACTATATAGCCACCGCCTTTCACCGCAATACTATGACCAATGACGAAGGCGGTACAGAAAATGAAGAATTCAGAACGGCTGCAGTATTAGACAGGGTGAATACAACCTGGCAGGCAACAATGGGTACCACCTTTGCCTGTGTGCAATGCCATAGCCATCCTTACGATCCGTTTAAGCATGAGGAATATTATCAATTCATGGCTTTTTTTAATAATACCCGTGATGAAGATACCGAAGCAGATTATCCCTTACTGCGCTCGTACAATGATAGCATGCAAAAAGAATTGAATAACGTTGTAACATGGTTGAAACAAAATACTTCCACGCTAAAAGCCACGGAAGTGAATACTTTTCTAAAGACCTGGCAGCCTGCTTACAACTCCCTCACCTGCGATAGTTTTACCAACAGCGAATTAAACGATACCAAATGGCTGGCCTTAAGAAATAATGCTGTGTGCCGTCTAAAACAAGTTGATTTACAAAACAGGACCCAGCTTATTTTTCGCTACCAGGCTTATGCGGCCGGGGGTGTTTGGCAAATACATATTGATAGCACCAAAGGTGAAATAATTGCTACCGTGCCATTGCCACTTACAAAAAAAGGATGGACAATTATACAAACTGGTATTACGCCAACCGGTGGTATGCACAACCTGTATTTTACCTACACCAATAACACTTTAAAAACGCCCGAACAAACTGGTGCTTTATTCGACTGGTTTTATTTTACAAACGAATTGCCCGGCGATGAGAAGGAAGGCTATGCTTCTATAAAAAAAGATTACTGGAACCTGCTAACTGCCAAAACATCCACCACACCAGTAATGATGGATAACCCTGCTTTTATGCACCGGGCATCTTATGTTTTTGAACGGGGCAACTGGCTGGTAAAAGGTGAAAAGGTTGAGCCGGAAGTTCCCAAATCATTAAACCCATTTCCTGCAAATGCACCAAAGAACCGTTTAGGTTTAGCAATGTGGCTGACATCTAAACAAAACCCGTTAACAGCAAGAACAATGGTGAACCGGATATGGGAACAGCTTTTTGGAACGGGCGTCGCTGAAACCCTCGAAGATCTGGGCTCGCAGGGCATGCCACCAACCCATGTTGAATTACTGGATTGGTTAAGTTATCAATTTATGAATGCAGATAACTGGAGTACAAAAAAACTTATCCGCACCATTGTGATGAGTGCTACTTACCAGCAGGATTCAAAAATTAGTCTGGAGCAATTACAAAAAGATCCATTAAACAAATATTATGGCCGGGGAGCAAGAGTACGTTTATCAGCAGAGCAATTGCGGGACCAGGCTTTATGCGCCAGTGGCCTAATAAGTCATAAGATGTATGGCCCGAGTGTTTTCCCTTACCAGCCAACCGGCATTTGGCTTTCGCCATGGAATGGTGCAGAGTGGACGCAGAGTAAGGGGGAGGACCAATACCGCCGGGCATTGTACACTTATTGGAAACGTTCGGCTGCGTACCCGTCTATGATGGCCTTTGACGGTGTTTCCAGGGAAGTGTGCAGCGTTCGACGCATTCGCACCAATACACCTTTGCAGGCGCTTACCACCTTAAATGATTCAGCATACATTGATATAGCAAGAAATTTTGCGTACCGGATGCAAAAAGTTGCCGGCAGCGTCATTCAACAACAAATAAAAGCGGGATTTAAGTTGGCGACTTTGCACGATATTGATGCGCAAAGTTTACAGGCATTGATGAAATTGTACAATACTGCATATATCCAGTTTAAAAACAACGCAGAGAAAACATGCGAGATGGTTGGTGGATTAAACACACACAACAACCCGGAAACTGCGTCATTAATTGTTGTGGCAAATGCGATGTTGAATTTAGATGAAGTAGTTACGAAAAATTAGTCAGGAGCGATGAGTTATATATTATGAATTAAAAGATCACCATTTTTTACAATGAATCAAAAAGAATTACATAACCAACGCCTGTTAAAAGAAGCAGAGAAAGCTGTGATGCAGATGAATACCCGCCGCCACTTTTTAAAAGAAAGTGCGATGGGTTTAGGTGCATTGGCCTTGGGTTCTTTATTTGGAAGTTGTGGCAGCAAAGCATCCCCACAAAGCAGCAGTGTGTTATTCGACCCCTCTC
>JBGSIG010000672.1:0-6535 GCA_041742655.1 Ferruginibacter sp.
GTATAACCCCACGAATTTTGAGAAATAACAGCACCATTATTGGCACCATAGGCAATGGCCGCAGCATTTCCGCCGCTATTATTGCCAAACACCTGCGTAGTCATTATTCTAACACCATCTCCATTTCCAGTACCACCGGCAACACTGGCAACACCAATTCCATTATTATTCACTGCTGCTACTGTTCCTGCCACATGTGTTCCATGGTCGCCTATTACAATATTGCCGGTTTTATCGGCAAAGTCGTATCCATATATATCGTCTACATAACCATTCTTGTCATCATCTACACCTTCAATACCATTTTGCTCTGCCTCATTTACCCACATATTTGCCGCAAGGTCTTCGTGTGTATAATCTACCCCCATATCAACTACCGCCACAATTACTTCGCGTTTTCCTGCATTTACTTTCCATGCATTTTCAACATTTATGTCGGCACCTGCATAACCACCTTGCTGCGTGGTATTTTTAAGATCCCACTGAAGGCCGTAGTATGGATCATTTACTTCCAGCGTATTCATTGGCCTTGCGCCTTTTTTAGGCACCGATACCGGCTTTGTTTTATATTTCGGCTCAATAAGTTTTGTTTCGAACACGGGTTGGGCGGAGATTAAATCACCTGTTTTTTTCATATCATTTACCGCATCAGACACTTTTAAAGACGCATCAATATCTACCTCATACCACAAATTCAAACCGTACTTTCGTTGCTTCGCTTCCATACGCCCTGCAGCAGGAAAAACCCGCCTCATGCCGCTGGCCTTGTATTTTTTTGCTGTAATATCAAAACCAGCTATGCCTGTTTTAAACTGGCCAGTTGCCATTCCCTTATCAAGGTCTTTGGCCGCATTTTCAACACGAAAAACATTTTCTGACTTAAACTTTACGAGCATTTTTCCGGGAACAACTCCCCTGCTGTTAGTTTGTGCAAATCCAATAACTGTTGCCATTATAAATATGGCCAAAAGGCTTGTGCGTGAAACAAAATGGTAAAACTTGATGGTCATTTGTTGTTTTTTAATGATAGTTGATATAAGTATATTGTTCATTTTTTTCTGGTGGTTGTAACAAGTACAATTAGTGTAAAATAGTATGGGGAGGATGCCGTGGGGCATTGAAAACTTACTTGCACGGACAAAATATACTACTCTGTTAATTGGCTTTAAATAGTGTACAGGAAAGGAGGGCAAAATAACAACGAAAGATTTTTGAGGAAATAAGTTTTATGCCAAACCCCCTTTTACGAATACCAAACTCCATAATATAAAAACAAGTTGTAAAAAGCGCCGGTCAATGGTGATTTAAACCAATAAAGAGCACTCAAAAAGAGAAGCAATTAGTAGAATGTTGCTATTGTATGAAAATATTTTGAAGGGATTTAAATAACAAAAAACAGTGTTAGAAATATTCTAACTGCTGAATGTTTTCTTTGAAATAAGTGTAGACGGTGATGGTAATTATTTTCGTTGGCTCCACCAAACCAATCCTCCAATTAAACTACTAATTAAAAAACCACTTAAAAGAATGTTCTTGTTAGACCTATTAGATTGGGCATTTGCCAGGTCATCTTCGCCTTTACCTAATGATATTTCAAAGCTGGTGTAATCTTCATATTTTTTATAATCATTAAAATATTCAGGAGCTTCCTCTGGTGCCACATAGTCTTTAAAACTTTCGTAGTCTGCTACAAGGTGTACAGTGTTATATGCGTAATAAAATAAACAGTTATACTCATAACTGCTGTTTTTTAAATGAATTTCTCCGTCAGTAACTTTCCAGTTTTGAGGTAATTGAATAACTACTTCTTCCTCATATTTTGCTGGGTACAGTAACCTAAAAGGCATTTTGCGGTCTTTTTCTTTTGGATTTCTTACAACATTATTGATAATAAAGGAGGAGAATGAAAATGAATTGCGATCAGCTCTACCACTATCCCAAAATTTTGGAATGGTATAATATTCAATAGTTGTAAATATACCTGTACTGTCGTTATCGGTATAAGTAAGACTATCTGCCATTATATCTTCATAATAAGTAGCATAGAATTTTTGAAAGCTTGTCATAATTTCTGAAATACTTTCACTGTTAAAATCACTCCGTTGATTATCGGCCTGGGCTCCCTGGAACTGGGTAGTAACTGTTAATGTTCCCTTGCCTACCATTTTCTTAACATTAAAAACTTCTCTTACATGCTGGTAACTCATGCTGCGGAATTCAATGGGTGTAATATCAACCGTGCTGTCTGCAATTACCAGCCCCGCCTGGTAATCAGGATAAAAAAAGTTTTTTATATCACCCCGTTGATAAGCAATCGTTGGGTCGAACCAATAGTAAGAATTGCCCAGTTTTACCCTAACCGTAACATGGTCAAAATCATTTGCTGCAGGAAGTAAGTTGCCTATATTTTTTTTGTCTACCGTGTTTATCAATACCGGGTTGGCTTCAATATTCATTGCCCTAAGCATACAGCAAAGCAGGTAAGATTTTTCTTTACAATCGCCAAATCGTTGTGCAAATACTTTAGAAGGATCGGCAGGCTTATGTGAATTTTCTCCCATCTCAAACCCCATATACCTTATATCATCCTGTACAAATATTAATGCTGCTTTTGTTCTTTCTTCATCACTTGCATTAGTTAGTTCAATTTGTTTTATGTTTTTTTTCAACGCCGCAGACAGGTCTTTTTTCACAGGAAATAATTCCATCGCCCAGTCATTTACTTCTTTCCAGGTATTGAATTCACTCACCAAAACCTGGGCATAAGGGTCATACCATGATGGTGTATAATCCTGCAGTTTCAAAGGAGGAATATTGTTATTACGCCATTCATAAACCTGTTGACCATTAACTGAGCTGATTTTAGGATCAGCAGTTCTGTTTAAGTTTTTAATATTCAATTTTCTTTCTTTCGGAACTATAAGCTTATAATAAACCTGGTAAAAAGGAAAAGAATATTCCAGCCTGTACGAGGCAGCATATTTGTTTTTAAATATTGGATTAAAGCCTTTAACTGTGTAGCTATACTCAATAATATCGCCCCTGCGCACATCTTCCAGAATAAGTACTGCATCCAGTAAACCATTATAAATAAAATCTGTCAATTCACTTTCCTGGTGTAAGATTTTAATTTTCGATAAAGAAAGTCTTTCAAGGCTTTCGCCATTACGAATAATACGAATTGTATGAAATATTAGTTTTTCATAAGAAGGATCGAATGAGACAGATATTTCAGATCCATTTTGAACGCCAGCCTGTGAAATGATCTTTTTACTGAAGCGTAAATATTCACTTTGTTCGGCTAAACAAACTTGCTTTTCAAAAGAAATATCAATATACCCATCTGAGGCTTCTTTATCAAGGGAAGTATTATTGTAGTCGATGGTGTTTTTGGTAACCCACGCAGGCTCTGTTGATATAGTCGGTTTGGTTGATTGAGAATGAAGGGCAGTCGAATTTAGTATAGTACTAAATGTAAATAAAAGGTATAAAAACTTTTTCATTTGCGGGAGGGTTCTTGTGGTAATTATTAGAATACTTTATTGAAGATAATAACAAAAAATGAAACCATTTTATTTTGCCGTTAAGGCGTTGAGACGTTTTATTTCTTTGATACTTTAACGGATTAATGGCCATTTACTCCTGTATTAACATTGTATGTATATTTGGGAAACAACAGGAGTTTTTTTTAAACTCCTGTAAACAAACCTGAATAATCCATGCAAGAAATATCCTCAACTGTTACAGGATGGAGACGATGGCTGCCCGGGCTGCAGACGCTTATAAATTATAAACGCTCATGGTTAGCCAGTGATTTAACTGCCGGTTTGGTGCTTACTACCATGTTGGTACCCGTAGGCATTGCTTATGCGGAAGCTTCGGGGTTGCCCGGCATTTATGGTTTGTATGCTACCATCGTACCCCTGCTTGCATATGCATTATTTGGCCCGAGCCGCATCATGGTGCTGGGCCCCGATTCATCGCTTGCACCACTTATACTTGCCGTATTATTGTCACTGTCAATAGGTGATCCTGGTAAAGCGGTTTTGCTGGCGGGCATGATGGCAATAGTTACAGGCATTGTGTGCATCCTTGCAGGCATATTTCGTTTGGGGTTTATTACCGAGTTACTTTCAAAACCCATTCGTTATGGATACATGAATGGCATTGCTTTGACGGTGTTGATTAGTCAGTTGCCAAAAATGTTTGGGTTTTCGATTGAAAGCGATGGCCCTATAAACAACCTTATTGGCATAGCTCAATCTGTTATAGATGGAAAAACAAATAAAGCTTCATTATTGATTGGGCTTGGAACTTTTGTTGTTGTAATGTTTCTCAAAAAATACAAGCGTGTTCCGGGAATTTTAATAGCGGTTGTGACTGCCACTATTGTAACAGGTTATTATCAACTCGACCAATCATTTGGCGTGAAAGTGTTGGGTTCACTTCCGAAAGGTTTACCATCTTTCGCAATACCATGGACAAGTTTTGCCGACCTAAAAGAAGTGATTATTGGCGGATGTGCAGTTGCGTTGGTTTCATTTGCTGATACCAGTGTACTGTCCCGGATTTACGCCGCAAAAACAAATACACCAGTTAATCCAAACCAGGAAATGATTGGTTTAGGAGCCGCTAATCTTGCAGCGGGTTTTTTTAGTGGGTTTCCTATAAGCAGCAGTTCATCCCGTACTCCCGTGGCTGAGGCATCGGGAGCCAAAACACAACTTACGGGCATTGTGGGCGCTTTAGCAGTGGCGTTGTTATTATTTTTTGGGGCCGATCTTTTACATAGTTTGCCTACCAGTGCACTGGCAGCAGTGGTGATAACATCAGCCATCGGACTTTTTGAAATAGCCGACCTTAAAAGAATTTTTCGCATACAGCAATGGGAATTCTGGTTATCCATGGTTTGCTTTTTGGGTGTGGCTATTTTTGGCGTGATAGCCGGGATAGGCCTGGCAATTGTGTTGGCAATAATAGAATATTTATGGGATGGCTGGCGCCCTCATTTCGCAGTGTTGGGGCGTGTGGAAGGGATTCGTGGTTTTCATGATTTAAAGCGCTATCCGGATGCAACATTAATACCGGGCATGATATTATTTCGCTGGGATGCACCATTGTTTTTTGCGAATGCTGCTCTTTTCCAGGAGGAAATTTTAAAACAGGTTGCAAATTCGCTAACTCCTGTTAAACGGATTATTGTAACTGCCGAACCTGTTACAAGTGTTGATATAACTTCAGCAGATACTCTTACTGAATTAAAAAAAATATTGGATTCATTGAAAATTGAATTGCATTTTGCAGAAATGAAAGACCCGGTTTTGGATAAACTGAAGCGGTTTGAATTAATACAAATATTTGGGTCGGATAATTTTCATCCTACCATCGGCGCAGCAGTAGACAATTACCTGGAGAAATACAAAATTGAAAAAAGTTGAGCGTTGAGTATAGTATTGTCGCAACTATACTATTCAGCTTTTTAAAAGTTTAAATCAACTCATAATAAAACCACAATGGTTACAAGTTCTCACAACCGAAATGATCATGTGTACAATGATTTCTGGGTCAAAATTTTTGGGTGCCTGATTTCTTCTGAAATAATTGATTCGCTGGGAAGGGGAGAATCGTTCTTTAAAAGGATTACCAACTTATATTTTTACATTGACTTATTAGGCGGGTTTATCATTTCACTTATATTATGGGAAATTGTGCGATTTGTTACAAAGCACCTGGATAGACGATTTAGCTGGACTGAATATCCTGTTCAGCGAATTACCCTTCAATTGATTTTTGGGATACTTACACCTGCATTTTTTTCTTTTCTTTTGACGCTTTTTTTCATGAGGATTGCATATAAACAGGATATATTTAAAACAGAATGGTTGTACAATGAATTCTATGTTGTAATACTGATAATAATACTAATTAATCTTGTGTATTTTACATGGTGGCTATTTATAAGATGGCAATCGGTTGCTGAAAAATCTTCTGTTGCGGCATCCGTTAAAGAAATGGATGAGGACAACTCAGCGAATAACGGGAATATAATTTATCGGCCTGCTGCAATAGAGGTAACAAAAGCGGGGAAGAACATCCTCTTACCGCAGACAGAAATTGCTTATGTATTTTTAGAAGGAAGCTACACTTTTATGAAAACGTTTAAAGAAGAAAGTTTTGTAACTACCTACACACTTGATGAACTAACTAAAATGTTTGATACAATTTCATTTTTCCGGGTAAACAGGCAAATTATTATCAGCCGCATGTCCTGTAAAGCTTACCAGAATATTGAAAACGGAAAAATCAGCGTTGACCTTCTCCCAACTAATAAATCTCCTGTTATTGTAAGTCAAAAAAGGGCTAAGGACTTTCGGAAATGGATTGCTGGTATGCCTGCAAAGGAGTAGCAACTATACATACTTCACGCTCTTTTTTCTATACTTCAGCAATTTCTTCATACCTCATTAGCCTGAATCCATCTTTGATGGGTATTTGATTTTTATAGCTTGTTATTGGATTTTATGTTTGTTGAAAA
>JBGSIG010000673.1:0-5459 GCA_041742655.1 Ferruginibacter sp.
GTAGTTTTTAAAGATGAACGCCTTTTTACCCAATAGAAAATTGACACCTTTTGAGCGGTCAATCATCCCGGAAGCATTTACTGAACTTTTATTGCAGCGGATAAAAGTGACCCTTTTGCCTTCCCGAAAATATATGCCAGCTTCCACCCGAAAGACAAGTAGTAATGCTGCTCCTGAAAAAATTGAATCTGCAAAAATCATTGCGGCCACCATCAATGGTTTGGCCATCCGCACTCCTTTTACGTCAACCTGCCTTGTAAAAGTATTGGCAGCGCATAAAATGTTCGCCAAAAGAAACATAGCCCACGCAATACATTGTGGCGTACATGTTAATCCACAAAAAAAAATAAGCGCACATGCGTGGCTGTCAGTAGCCGGTAAAATATTAATCGGTGGCGGCCAATTAAGCCAATACAAAGAAATTTCAAGAGTTGAGTTGTAAATACGATGTAGCGTTTCATTAACTTAAAACTTTAAACTTATAACTCCTTTTCACTTACAACTCCCTTCCCCAAAAAAATGCACGCCTACCAATTTATACTAAAAACATTTCGGTTGCTAACCAATCACCAACCCGGTAGGTTGTTCCTGGTGCTGGTGCTTACATTGCTGATAGGGATCAATTCAGGACTATCTGTTGTCCTGTTGATACCGATGCTGCAACTATTAACTAACGGGCCTGAAACGCCTGCTGATGGCTTTTCCGCACAGATTCACACCTTTGCAAGCAGGTGGGGTTTGGCGTTGAATATTGAAACCATTCTGTTAATGTATGCATTGTTGTTGACCTTTACCGCCTTACTGAAATATTATAAATCAATGCTGGATGCCAGCTACCAGCAAAGCTTTATTTACGGATTCAGAAAAAAGCTTTTTCGAAAAATAATTTTAGCCGACTGGCCGTTGCTAAACAATAAGAGCAAAACAAACCACCTGCAGGTCCTCACCAAAGAAGTGCCTAACCTTGCTATGTACGTTTACTATTATCTGGCGCTGCTTACAACTTTACTTACTGCTGCATCCTATATTTTTTACGCACTACTGGTATCGGTAAAGTTTACGCTGATAACGCTTGTAGCGGGTATTTTGATATTTATATTGTTACGCAGGTTCCTGTTCAGAGCTTTTCACCTGGGGGCGGGCATGGTGGATAGCTACACTCATTTATTAAAATATATTGATGATTTTTGGCTAACGGTAAAAATTGCCAAGGTGCACAGTTCAGAAGCTTTTTACTACAAAAAATTTGAAAGCGCAAACGCTTCCCTGCTGGGGCTTGAACTAAAAATGCAGAAAAACAATTTGCTGCCACAACTCATTTACAGCGTAATTGGTGTAGTAGTGTTGGTGGTGGTGGTGTATATGGGTTATACATCAGGCAATGTGCCACTGGCATCGTTTTTTATTTTGATCTTACTTTTCTCACGCATGTTTCCGTTGTTTGTCAGCGTTAACAATAATATCAACAGTATTTTATCCAATGTAGCATCGGTACAATTGGTGTTGAATTTAGATGCTGAATTTGCCGACAATCATTTTCATGAGCCGGTTGAGCTTACTCATGTTAATTTAGTAAACGAAATACGGCTCGAAAACATACATTTTGCTTACCCTGGCGGCAAACAACTTTTTACAGATTATTCGGAAATTATTCCCGCAAAGAAAATTACGGGCATCGTGGGAGAATCGGGCCGCGGCAAAACGACCTTGATCGATTTAATTGCAGGGCTACAAAAATCTACTACAGGAAAAATCCTGGTAGATGGAAAAGAAATTGACGATGATTTGCTGCCTTACTGGAAGAGCAGTATCGGGTACCTGCCCCAGGACGCTTTTTTTATTGATGGCACTTTCAGGGAGAACCTTGTTTGGGATAGTGGCTGCCAAATAAGCGACAATGAAATATTTGATGTACTGCAACGGGTGAATGCGGCGCACCTTGTCACACGTTTCAAAAAAGGGTTAGATGAATATATTGTGAATTATCATTTTATTTTTTCGGGAGGTGAATGCCAGCGCCTGGCTTTGGCAAGGGTATTACTGCGCAAACCACAATTGCTGCTACTGGACGAAGCCACCTCATCGTTGGATCCGGACAATGAAAAGCAAATTATGAAAGTGATAGAAGCATTAAAGAGTCAGATCACCATTATTTTTGTTACCCACCGCCACTCCATCCTGCCGTGGTTTGATAAGGTTATTAGTATTTAAAAGGGGGGGAGACGGAGAGGCGGGGAGTAATTTCTCTTGAAGGCGAGTCCTGCATGATTTCCTGTTTAAATTATTGACTTCAGTCTGCAGAGACTTCGCCTAAGAAATATCATAAGAGTCTTCGACAAAGGGCGCCCGTGCCAGATCGGACGGGGAGATGGAACTCGAAAACTAAAGAGTATTTAAAAGGGGTTGTTGCCGGGGAGGCGGGGAGCAATTCTAGACGGCGAGCCCTGCCTGGTATCCTGTTTAAATTATTGAATACAGTTCGCAGAGACATCGCCCGGGAAATAAAAAACGCCTTACGACTTAACGGCAAAAATAAAGGCTTTCCGACTTTCCTCTTCACCGGCTAATTTAAAGCATCGAAGCTTTCACATTGCCCAACCATTCATGAATAACATAGTTCATCAATGAAATATTACTTACAGCAGGCCACCATTTTATTTCAAAACGTTTGGGGCCTTCATGCACTTTATAATTTGTAGGAGCAGCTATCGGTTTAAAACCTGCCGCGGTAAATACTTTCATCGCCCTTGGCATGTGAATAGCGTCTGTCACAACAATCAATTTGCTGCTGGTATCAAAACTTGTACTCAATGCTTCGGCCTCTTCCTGTGTAGTGCCCGGTGTATTCAATGTTTCGAGTTCATCCGCCGCTACCCCTAAAATAATGGCAGCTTTTTTTGTTACCTGTGCCTGTGTTTCTTCTGCAAACATCGAATTACCAGAACAGATAATTTCGCTATTCTTAATACCCCGGTGAATTCTTATCCCTTCTGCCAATCGCCCTAAAGCCGGCAGCCCAAGCTGCGCAGTGGCCGGTAACCTTTCATCTAAAGTATACCCGCTGCCCAATACATGTATCAACACTTTGCTGGTGTCGAAAGCAGCATGTTCAATACTAAAAGGCGGATATTTTTTCTCTAACTTATTGGCAAAATATTCGGGCAGGTACGACGTGGAGCATAATAAAAATAGCAGTACGGATACTGCTATCAAAAATTTTGCCCATCTTATTTTTTTGTACCTGTACAAAATAAATGCCAGCAGCAACAGCGCAACCAATCCATTTATAACTGTCAGTTGTCCTTTGAGAAAATACACAACACTCGTCATGGCCACTATTGAAATATTTTAGTGATAACAGCCAGCACCCTGTCTAAATCTGCGTTAGTAAGGTTAGATCCCGACGGCAGGCAAAGCCCCTGCTCAAATAAATTTTCTGAAATACCGGCTCCATAAAAAGGGGCATCTGCAAAAACCGGCTGCAGGTGCATTGGTTTCCACAAGGGCCGGGATTCTATGTTCTCCTTTTCCAACGCCAGGCGAATATCTTCCCTGCCAATGGCTTTATGGGTAAGTGCCGGATCTACCAAAATACAGGTAAGCCAGCGGTTGCTAAAAAATCCTGCCGGTTCCGATAAAAAGCTGATTCCGGAAAATCCTTTCAATGCATTTTTATAAAAATCAAAATTTGCTCTTCGCTGTGCTACTCTTTCCTTAAGCACTTCCATTTGGCCCCGCCCGATGGCCGCACACACATTGCTCATTCTGTAATTGTATCCAATTTGTGAGTGCTGGTAGTGAGGTGCGTTGTCTCTTGCCTGGGTTGCTAAAAAGCGGGCATCTTTAATAAATGCTTCTTTATCAGAAATCAATGCTCCCCCGCCCGAAGTAGTAATTATTTTGTTGCCATTAAAAGACAAAATACCCAACTCGCCAAAACTTCCGCAAGCCCTTTCATTGATAGAAGAACCGAGTGCCTCGGCCGCATCTTCAATTATTGGAATGCTGAATTCTTCCGCAACTTTCATGATCTCATACATTTTTGCCGGCATGCCATATAAGTGAACCGGTATGATCGCTTTGGGCTTCTTTCCCTTTGCAATCCTGTCTTCAATTGCTATCCGCAACTGTTTGGGGCACATGTTCCATGTGTCTACTTCTGAATCTATAAAAATAGGCGTAGCTCCCTGGTAGGCAATCGGGTTTGCGGACGCCGAAAAAGTAAAACTCTGGCAAATCACTTCATCTCCTGCTTTAACACCCAGCAATATCAATGCTAAATGAATGGCCGCCGTACCTGAACTTAAAGCCGCTGCATTTTTTACACCCGTAAATAGGCACAAATCATTTTCAAAACCATCTACATGCGGGCCCAGCGGTGCAATCCAGTTAGTTTCAAAAGCCTCTTTTACGTACACTTGTTCTTTACCGCCCATGTGGGGTGAGGAGAGCCAAATTTTACTATTCATATTCTACAAACGAAATTTTTATTTTACCGAAAATATTAAATAAAAGTAAATGAAGTTTTACAACAAAGCTTATCGGGTGCATTCCAATTGTCGCAATGCTTTGCTGCTTGTGGGCGGTGGGACACCGCCCACGGCCGACTGCCCCGGTTGGTGTCCCACCAACCGGCTACAATTTGAAATGCACCCAGCTTATCTACAACCGGAAAATAAAGGATTCAATATTTACATCCATCTTTTACCAAAATTTAACGGGACTGCTATTCTCTTATGTTTAATTTTACCCAGGTCGCCTGCTTCTCAGTCGGG
Organism: Ferruginibacter sp.; assembly: GCA_041742655.1. Classification (GTDB taxonomy): domain Bacteria; phylum Bacteroidota; class Bacteroidia; order Chitinophagales; family Chitinophagaceae; genus Ferruginibacter. Next base: position 4,776 of record JBGSIG010000673.1, read on the forward strand.
ACAATAATATAAATACAACATGCACAATGGATCATTTTAAAAGTAGTATAATGAAATTAATGAAAGCGGGTATCCTGGTGTTATGTATTTTTTCATTTAGCTTTCTAAACGCCCAGCAGCAAATTGTAAATAATACCATTGACTTACTTACGATAGCCAACAGCGGAGAAACAGTGACTGTAAAAGACCCCCGCAGCGGCGGGTTATTTGTACATATAGATAAGGGCGTTGCACCCGACAATGGCATTGTATTTCCCAGGGCAAATGGTGGCTTTTGGGTACGCCAGTTCGACAAAGCAACCGGCGTTAATCCATGCTGGTGGGGTGCAAAGGGCGATGGTTTTAACAACGACCTTGCAGCCATAAAAGCAGCCACAGCTTATTGTTTGGCAAATCAAACAATTTTGCAATTTCCTTCCGGAGTTTTCCGTATTAACGCACCATGGATAATCGGCGGCAAATCAGTTGAAGAAGAAGATTTATTTTCTGGAAACATAACCAAAGTAAAAAGTTTTAAGCCGGAACAACACCAGGTAGCAAGAGAATCAACGCCACTTATTGTTCGCGGAAGTGTGAGAACCTGCATCTATGGAGACTTTGCTGCCAGTAAGCTCACCGCCATTATATATTACAACATAAAAAGTAATGGCTACAAAATGAAGCCTTCGCCGCATTTATATACAC
>JBGSIG010000674.1:0-1811 GCA_041742655.1 Ferruginibacter sp.
GTTGATATTCCGGCAGGCTACGATGCATTAACAAACTTATTTAATAGTATAGAACCTGGTAGTGGCGTATTGCTTGATAAGTTTATGAATGAAGCTCTTTTCAAATACGAAGTTGGCATCCATAAATTAGTGCAAAAACCCGGTAGGTCCATTGCAGAGTTTGTTGATTGGGATATTATTAGAGGTGTGTTTAAGCTGGATGTATTTACCTCAATGAAGAAACATATTGGTAAACATTTTAAGAATAAACAAATACAACAACTACTGGAATTTCCGGTACTATTCCTTGGCGCATTGCCTGAAAAAACACCCGCTTTATACAGCCTTATGAATTATGCAGATATTAAATTGGGCACATGGTATCCAAAGGGTGGAATGTATAAAATTGTGGAAGGCATATTTGAATTGGCGACTAAACTGGGCGTTAGTTTTCATTTTAACCACAATGTTGCAAGCATAAATATTGAAAATGATGTTGCAAAAAGTATTACTGCTGAAGCATTGAATCACAATCATCAAATTGTAACTTCAACCTTTGATGCTGATGTAGTTATTGGCGGAGCAGACTATCATTTTATAGAAACGAAATTATTACCTGAAAAATATAGAAGTTATTCAGATACATACTGGAACAAACGAGTAATGGCACCAAGTTGTTTAATTTATTATGTTGGTTTAAATAAGAAATTAAACAATGTACTGCACCATACTTTATTTTTTGATGAGAGCTTTGAAGTGCATGGCAAAGAAATTTATGAAGTTCCTCAGTGGCCGACAAAACCTCTGTTTTATGTAAGCGTTACTTCTGTGAGTGATGACACCGTGGCACCAGAAGGTTGCGAAAATTTATTTTTTCTTATCCCGGTGGCAAGTGGCCTGCAGGGCGATTCAGAAGAATTAAGAGATAACTATTTTGAATACATATTGACGAGGTATGAAATCAAAATCAGCCAGTCAATAAAAGAATCTATTATATTTAAGAAATCTTATTCGGTCAGTAATTTCACAGAAGATTACAATGCATTTAAAGGAAATGCCTATGGTTTAGCGAACACTTTGATGCAAACTGCTGTTTTAAAACCTGGGTGCAAAAGTAAAAAAGTTAAAAATCTCTTTTATACAGGGCAGTTAACCGTACCTGGTCCCGGAGTGCCCCCCAGTTTAATTAGTGGAGAAGTGGTTGCGAAAGAAATATTGAAACAATTTGAATAAAATGTGGCTGGCAGCAAAAGTTACAATTGGATGGATAAAAAATTTAATAATGCCGTCAATAATATTTTAATAACTAAAATAATCACAAAAAGCACACCCGTATGATGGAGCTTTTTCATAAGTTAAGCGAGCAATGCAGTAAAGCCACTACAAAAAAGTATAGTACCTCTTTTAGTAGTGCAATTAAATTGCTGCATCCCAATTTGCGTACCCCAATTTTTAATATTTATGGGTTTGTACGCTTTGCCGATGAAATTGTAGACACCTTCCATGACTATGATAAAAAAACATTGTTAGCTGAATTTAAAAATGAAACCTATGTTGCAATTGAAAGGGGTATTAGCTTAAATCCTATTCTTCACAGTTATCAATTAACTGTTAATAAATATAATATTCCTCTCAATCTTACAGATGCCTTTTTTAAAAGCATGGAAATGGATCTTAACAAAGCATCCTATGAATTTAACGACTATAAAGAGTACATTTATGGAAGTGCAGAAGTAGTTGGTTTGATGTGCCTTTATGTTTTTTGTGAGGGGGATAGGGAGATGTATAAAAAACTGAAACCGTCCGCCCAATTATTGGGTGCCGCTTTTCAG
>JBGSIG010000675.1:0-11980 GCA_041742655.1 Ferruginibacter sp.
TAAAGTGGGTACTTCCTTGCGGATGGTATCTACCAATAGCTCCATCAACCCGGTTACTTCGTACTCAGGCCTATCCCAGTTTTCGGTGCTGAAAGCATAAAGAGTTAAATACTCTATACCCAATTCCGCACACCCTTCAACAATATTCCGAACACTTTCCACTCCATGCAAATGCCCAAAAAGACGGTCCTCACCTTTTTCTGTTGCCCACCTTCCATTTCCGTCCATGATAATGGCTATGTGACGGGGCAACTTTTGCATATTGATGTTGTTCTTCAAACTCATATAAAAACAATTGTCAGCCGCAGGGGCTGACTTTGGGCTGCAAAAGTAGTAAATTTAGTTGTAAAAAATGCTTTAGCTAATATAAGGTGTGCATTTAAAATTGCCGCTCTTTATTTAGAACAAGATAAGGGGTAGGTCGCCGTTAAAGCGTTAAACCGCTTAGGTATTAAGGAAATAATACCATCGTTATTTAAACATCCCTTATTGATTTAATCGACGAAGTAATAAAACTCCATTCCCTTCCGCGACAACGGAGAAATATGGGCCCTTACCAACCCAGTATCCAGGCAAATATCAGCGGGCAAACAATGGTAGCATCACTTTCTACTATAAATTTGGGGGTATTAATATCCAGCTTACCCCAGGTAATTTTTTCATTGGGTACCGCCCCTGAATAAGAACCATATGAAGTGGTAGAATCGCTCACCTGGCAAAAATAGCTCCAGAACGGAACATCATGCCACTCCAGGTCCTGATACATCATTGGCACTACACATATAGGAAAATCGCCGGCTATGCCGCCGCCAATCTGGAAAAACCCAACGCCTTTTCCACCCGAATTATTCCTGTACCAATCTGCCAGCCATACCATGTACTCTATTCCACTTTTCATAGTGGCAGCCTTTAACTCATTCTTAATAATATAACTCGAAAAAATATTGCCCATCGTACTATCTTCCCAACCTGGCACTACAATGGGTATATTCTTTTTTGCAGCCGCAAGCATCCAGCTATTGTTGGGGTCAATTTCGTAATACTGCTCCAACACACCGCTCAATAACATTTTATACATGTACTCGTGCGGAAAATACCGCTCGCCTTTATCATCTGCATCTTTCCATATTTTATGAATATGTTGTTGTAACCTTCTAAAGGCTTCCTCCTCGGGTATGCAGGTATCCGTTACCCGGTTGTAATGATTTTCCAACAGGTCCCACTCTTCCTGCGGACTAAGATCACGATAATTGGGAACTCTCTTATAATGACTATGTGCCACAAGGTTCATTACATCTTCCTCCAAATTGGCACCCGTGCAACTAATGATACTTACCTTATCCTGCCGAATCATCTCTGCAAGGCTCAAACCCAGTTCTGCGGTACTCATCGCACCAGCAAGTGTCACCATCATTTTACCCCCCTGGTCTAAATGTGTTACATATCCTTTAGCAGCATCCATTAATGCTGCTGCGTTAAAATGACGATAGTGGTGCTCAATAAAATTTGAAACGGGGCCCTGGCTCATAATTTATTTATTTTTATACTTAAAACAAACCGGCATCAACTACATGCCGATTGCTAGATTGGCTGCAAAAATAGTTTTTTTTATCTATGCTGATATTGTATTTCTGTTAAACAAAACAGCCTGCATGTAGTGTTGCAAAGAGTGTATTTCTGCTTGTTGGCAACGGAGGTACCCGCCCACGCCTGAATGCCGCCGTCTGGTCTCCGGCCAACGGGCAGCAGAGATTCAGTTACAAAAATTGGATGCCTACCAACACTTCTAATTAAGGATAGTTATTAAAAATTGTAGCTGCATCTGCATATCTTTAGTTATTACAAAATGAAAAAATGAAATACCTCATAAGCATATTATTGCTCTTTTTTCACATCATTTCATTTGCCCAGCCAAAAGAAGAAAGCATCTCTCTATTAACCTCTACCGGTACAATTAGTGGGTCAATATTTATTCCCGAAGGCAAAACGAGTTTTCCTGTACTATTGGTAATTGCAGGTTCAGGGCCTACGGACCGTTATGGAAATAGTCCAATGGGTGTGAAAGCAAATAGTTATAAAATGCTGGCGGAAGCACTGTGCCTTCAAAATGTTGGCGTGTTGTTATTTGATAAAAGAGGTGTTTCAAAAAGTGCAAGTGCAGGCAAAAAAGAAAATGATCTTAGATTTGAAAACTACGTTGATGATGTGGTGCAATGGGTAGAACTGTTAAAAAAAGATAAGCGGTTACAAGGTATTTTTATTGCCGGCCATAGCGAAGGTTCATTGATAGGAATGCTGGCAGCAGAAAAAATAAAAGTGCAGGGTTATATCTCTATTGCTGGCCCTGCCCGCAGTATTGCCGAAATAATTACTCAACAATACACCCAACAATTACCAAAAACAGGCCGCATAGTTGATAGTCTTTTCAGCCGATTACAAAAAGCCCAACCGTTAGATACTGTACCGCCTTATTTGATGCCAATTTTCCGCCCTTCGCTACTACCTTATATTAAATCGTGGATGAAATATATACCCTGTAATGAAATAAAGAAACTGACCGTTCCCACATTAATTATACAAGGAGGTACCGATATACAGGTAGCTCCTGAAGAAGCTGCTCTTTTAAAAAAGTGTAAAGCTAATGCCGCCATTTTATTGCTGGATAGCATGAACCATGTTCTTAAAAACGCCCCTTTAGGCAGAACGCAAAATATAGCAACTTATTCAAATACCGCGTTACCTTTATCTGACGGTTTAACAAATGCTATTACAATTTTTATTAAGGAGAATAATAAATAATGTTGATTTTATTTTTTTCGATGAAGGATATTTAAACCAATCAAAGTTTATTTTTATACCAAGAAGTACAACGACATTCCGGCCATAAAAAAGCCCTTCAAAACTTTTTGGAGGGCTAGAAAAAAATTATTTTTCAATAATTCTTCTTAATTTTTTTATCTATTGATACTTCGCCGTTGGGCTTGCAAACTAATCTTAATATTTGCTTATCATTATCCACTGTTACATAATAGTGAGTTTCTCCTTTATAATTTAGTTCAGTTGCTTCCATGGGTATTGTGTATTTGCCGTATTGATGGCTTAAGGCCAATGAAAGAATTAAAGGCAATTGGGATACTGCAATTTTTCTTGACGTGCCTACGATTTCTCCCTCTTCGTTGTAGGCAACATCCAGTTCCTTATCGTTCATTATAAAATTGGCAAAGTAATATTTGCCTTTCTTTTCCCAGTTTACATTTTTCGCTTCTACAAAATCTTTTTCAAATGCCAGCTTTACTTTGGCGGTTACTTCTTCGCCCCCGGAGGCAAAGGCCGTTGCGGAAAACAGCAATATCATTGCTGTTAACAGGATGGTTAATTTTTTCATGGTTTAATTTTTTCGTTAGATGATGATGATACCTTTTTACAACAGGTTTAAATGTTGATACAAATCTATCCGCAACGTTGAACCTTTGCAAGTAGAAATTGATAAAAAAAAGTACAAATGGCACAAAATGTATAAGCGGAAAACTATAGTTAGTATTTCATCTTTCAACTATGCAGGTTTCAGTAGTAAAAAATGTACTGTAATTGTTTGTTAATAAAATAGAAAATTTGAAGAAGGTTTTGTTAAAAAGGAATAATGGTTTTAGCCAAAAGGACAGCGGAATATTTTATCTTTAACAGCATGAATTATTTAGCCCATGCATATCTTTCTTTTAACCAACCCGATATATTGGCGGGTAATATGATCAACGATTATGTAAAGGGTAAGAAGAAATTTGATTACCCTGAAGGCATACAAAAAGGCATGTCATTGCATCGGGCCATTGATGACTTTACAGATCATCACAGTGCAACAACGCAGGCAAAGCAATTTTTTAAAGCCCACTACCGGTTGTACGCCGGCGCTTTTGTTGATGTATTGTACGACCACTTTTTAGCCAACGATGTTAATGAAGTTGGGTATGAAAATGACCTGCAGGTTTTTTGCCAGGCAACCTATGCCAGTTTGCAAAATAATTTCGAGCTGCTTCCGCAAGAATTTCAACAGGTTTTACCATATATGCAGTCGCAAAACTGGTTATACAATTACCGGTACAGAGAAGGTATTGATAAAAGCTTTCAAGGGCTTGTAAGGCGGTCGGCCTATTTATCTGAATCGGCTACAGCTTTTGCAATTTTTAATGATAAGTATGATGCGCTGCAAAACTGTTATAATGATTTTTTTCCAGCACTCAAACAGTTTTCAATTTATCAATTGAACATGCTTGATAACAGTTGAATCTCATATATTTGTGATTAAACATTTTATTTTTATATGACAAAGTTTTTATTCCATTCCTTTATTGCCTGTTGTTTATGCGGTAGTGGCATCGCTCAAACCAAATTGCCGCCGGTGGATAAATCGCAGCTGGATATGTGTTATTACCCGGTTAATTACCCAGTTTTGAAAATTCAGGATAAAATAACAGAGCCGCTGGTAGCAAGAATTATTTATAGCAGGCCTCAAAAAAATGGACGCCAGATTTTTGGCGAGTTGGTGACCTATGGCGAAGTATGGAGATTAGGTGCCAATGAAGCAACCTAAATTGAATTTTTTGCGCCGGTTCGTATTGGCAACACTAAAATTAAAAAGGGCAGGTACACCCTTTACTGCATTCCTACCCAGGATAGATGGACATTGATTCTTAATACCGACACGGATAGTTGGGGCTCATTTAAATATGATGCAAGTAAAGATGTTGTAAGAATAGAAGCGCAAGTACAAAAACAAACCGAAAACCTGGAGTTTTTTGCACTGACATTTGAAAAATCGACTTCAGGTGCCAACCTTATAATCGGCTGGGACGATGCACTGGTGAGTTTCCCCATTTATTTTTAGCATTAATTTTAATTATTAGTTTATAATCCCGGCTGCTTGCCGGGATTTTTTTAGATATTTACAACTATGTGTGGAATAGCCGGTATTATAAGTGCAAATACTTTTGTAGTCACAAAGGAGCGGCTTAAAAAAATGACGGATGCATTGTCTCATCGTGGGCCCGATGGGCAGGCTCAATGGATTAACCAATCGGGCAATGTTGGTCTTGGCCACACAAGATTATCTATACTCGATTTAACCCCGGCTGCAAATCAGCCAATGCACTATCTTGAAAGATATTCCATTGTATATAACGGAGAAATTTATAATTACATTGAGTTAAGAGAAGTACTCCAGCGGAGAGGATATTATTTTCATTCCAAATCTGATACAGAAGTTATTTTAGCGGCCTATGATTTCTGGAAGGAGGGGTGCCTGCAACACTTTGACGGCATGTTTGCCTTTGCCATATTGGATAAAAAAGAACAAATTGTTTTTGCAGCAAGGGATAGGTTTGGAGAGAAGCCGTTTTATTATTTTGCCAGAGATGACCAGTTTTTATTTGCCAGCGAAATGAAAGCCATTTGGGCTACCGGCATCCAAAAGGAAACTGATGAAAAAATGCTGCTGAATTACCTGGCGTTGGGTTATGTTCAAAACTCAAATAATAAGGAGCAGACTTTTTTTAAAGATATTTATTCACTACCGCCCGGCAGTTTTATGCAAGTAAATATTAAAACGCTTCAGTACCACACATCTAATTATTGGGACATTGATAAAGATGCAGTGCAAAAAATTTCAAGCAGCGACGCCATAGAAAAATGCAACGAACTTTTGACCTTATCCGTTAGCAGAAGGTTGCGAAGTGATGTTGCTGTAGGCACAAGCCTTAGCGGCGGATTAGACAGCTCGGCTATTCTTGCCATAATGAGTCATTTCACCAGTCACATCAAAACATTCTCTGCAATTTTTCCGGGATTTGAAAAAGATGAATCGAAATATATTGATGCGATTACAGAATACCTGTCTGCAAAAAAATCTTTTAACGGTCAAATACAAAAACACTTTGTGCAGCCTTCTGCACTGGGGCTAATAAAAGATTTTGAAAAGCTGTGTTATCACCAGGAAGAACCTTTTCAGTCGAGCAGTATTTATGCGCAATTTAAAGTGTTTGAATTAGCAAGTCAGCAGCAGGTAAAAGTATTGCTTGACGGGCAGGGTGCAGACGAAATACTGGCCGGATATAATAAATACATTCATTGGTACCTGCAGCAACTGGCGGCAAAAAACAAGTTCGTTGCTACGTATAAAGAAAAACGGCTACTGCGTAAAAATAGCTTGCCGTTTAAATGGGGCGTCATGAATTATCTGGCAGCTTACCTTCCTGCACATGCTGTTATTCAGCTTGAGCAAAATGAATATATGAAGACGATCAGGCAGCCTGGTATTAGTAAAGAATTTGTAGCAGCCTTACAGGGTCGGGAATGGGAAGGAATACGCAAACCAATCATTACAAAACTAAACGACATCCTATATTTTAATACCCACACTTTAGGGCTGGAAGAGTTGCTTCGTTTTGCAGATAGAAACAGTATGGCCCATGGCCGCGAAGTACGCTTGCCATTTCTAAATCATCAACTGGTAGAGTTTATTTTTTCTTTACCTGCCAATTATAAAATTCATGACGGCTTTACAAAATGGTTGCTGCGAAAAGTAATGGACAAAAAAATGCCGGATGAAATAGTATGGCGAAAAGACAAAGTGGGCTACGAGCCTCCACAAAAGCAGTGGATGCACAATGAAACATTGCAGGACTATATGCACGAAGCAAAAAGAAAACTGGTTACTAAAGGCATACTACAAAAGAAAGTACTTGACGAAAAGATAATCCCAAAATCGGCTCACGATGACAATAGTTTTGATTGGCGGTATTTATGTGCCGCTCATATTTTGTAGCGTGATGCGGCAACTCCGGAACCTGCAGTTCGCTGCGGTAAAAATGACGTTACTTTGCAATTAAAATTACATACCACTAATTAACATATAATGAAACTTGCCACAAAAATAATTCATGCCGGCACAGAGCCGGACCCTTCCACCGGAGCCATCATGACGCCGATTTATCAAACCTCAACCTATGTACAGGAGGCTCCCGGCGTAAACAAAGGCTATGAATATGCCCGCAGTCAAAATCCTACCCGTAAGGCGTTGGAAGATGCTTGCGCAATTATTGAAAATGCAAAATATGCCCTGGCATTTAGCAGCGGCGTGGCTGCAACTGACAGTGTAATTAAATTACTAAATCCCGGCGATGAAGTAATTGCTGCAAGTGATATGTACGGCGGAAGCTACAGATTGTTTACCAAAGTATGGGAGCGCTATAACATAAAATTTATTTATGTAGATACTACCAATACAGCCAATGTAAAAGCTGCAGTAACGGCCAACACAAAATTAATTTGGGTAGAAACTCCTACAAACCCTTTGATGAACATTACCGACATTGAGGCCATTGCTGCCATTGCAAAACTGGCCGGTGCATTGCTGTGTGTTGACAACACTTTTGCATCTCCCTACCTGCAGAACCCAATTGATTTAGGTGCTGATATTGTAATGCACAGTGCTACAAAATATTTAGGAGGCCATAGCGATGTAATACAGGGTTGTTTAATGATGAACGATGCATCCCTTAGAGAAAAATTATATTTTATACAAAAAAGCTGCGGTGCTGTACCAGGCCCGATGGATTGTTTTTTAGTATTAAGAGGAATAAAAACACTCCATGTGCGCATGAAGCAGCATTGCGAAAATGGAGCAAAAATTGCACACTGGCTGCGCAATCATCAAAAAGTTGCCAAAGTTTACTGGCCCGGATTTCAAGACAGTACAGGTTACGCAATCGCAAAAAAACAAATGCGTGATTTTGGCGGCATGATAAGTTTTGAATTAAAAGAAGATAGCGAAAAAGAAGTACGGAGAGTATTATCATCCACGCATCTTTTTTCACTGGCAGAAAGTTTAGGTGGTGTAGAATCACTCATCAATCATCCCGCCAGCATGACGCATGCCAGTATTCCGAAAGAAGAAAGGATAAAAAATGGTCTTAGTGACGGATTGATTCGGCTAAGTGTGGGAATTGAAGATGCAGACGACCTTATAGAAGATCTATCAAATGCAATTGGATAATACCATGATAAATTCAATTGAAGCAATTGGCTGGATCGGTGCTGTACTAATAGTGGGTGCCTACTATTTTAATATTAATGGAAAACTTAAAAGTACTTCTCTTATTTATATCATCAGTAATTTAGTTGGGGGCATATTTTTTGTTGTAAATACCTATGTTCACCGTGCTTACCCATCGATGATCGTAAATATAATTTGGGTAATTATTGCCATTGCTGCCATTCTTAAAAAGAACAGGTTTCGTTTAAACTAAAGCAGCATGGAAAGAAGTTTAAAAAAACAATTAGATGAAAAGGTGAATCTTTACAACCATCCTGATTTTATTAAAGATGACCCCATTTCAATTCCACATTCATTTTCTAAAAAACAGGATATAGAAATAGCAGGTTTTTTTGCAGCTATTTTTTCGTGGGGTAACCGTACCACCATCATCAACAAAAGCAAAGAATTGATGCAACTGATGGACAATGCCCCCCATGATTTTTGTTTACACCAAAACGCTAAAGCATTAAAAACGCTGGAAGGTTTTAAGCACCGGACTTTTACTGCAACAGACTTACTTTACTTTGTAGAGTTTTTTAAATTTCATTATTCACAACACGATTCGCTGGAAATTGCCTTTACAAAAGGAATGCGAAAAAAAGACAAAACAATCGAAAATGGATTACGCGGATTTTATGACTATTTTTTCTCTTTGCCCGATGTACCTGCCCGGACAAAAAAACATATTGCATCACCCGAAAAAAATTCTTCCTGCAAACGGTTAAATATGTATTTGCGATGGATGGTACGCATTGATAGCAAAGGTGTAGATTTTGGCATCTGGAAAAATATCTCGCCTGCCCAACTCATTTGCCCGATTGATGTTCATGTAGCAAGAATATCCAAACGATACAATTTGTTGCACAGAAGCCAGACAGACTGGAATGCAGCACTGGAGTTAACAAACTATTTGCGCAAGCTGGATAAATTTGATCCGGTAAAATATGATTTTGCTCTATTTGGAATGGGCGTAACAGAGAAATACTAAATAGTTATTTTTGATTAAACTTTTTAAATGAATCGGGAGCTGCAATATTATCTTCAACAAAATTTTCATTTGCCAGCCAAAATAAATGGTATAGCTGAAGCGGAAACTTTTTTAGCCGAAGAAATAAATGAGCTTATTAAAAATAATTTTGATCGCCTGGTGCAAATACTTTACCGCATAGATATTAGCGAAACAAGGCTAAAACAAGTATTGAGCAACAATCCAAATGAAGATGCCGGAAAAATAATTGCTGCATTGCTTATTGAACGTGAATTGCAGAAAATTAAAAGCCGCCAGCAGTTTAGCCAAAAAGATGGCGATTTTTCTGATGAAGAAAAATGGTAGTTGGAATATTTATCTCCTTAAAAATTTACTGATACATTAATTTGAATAAGCCCTGTTGCTGATTGCACTCTTGATCAATTTTTAATAACTATTTTCGTGATCAATTTAAATAGTATGAAATTAGTTACTTACTTAAAAGACGGACACGATCGACTGGCAATGTTAATAAATGGAAAGTTGCACGATATGGATACCGTCCATCCAGAGCTACCGACCAGCATGGCTATGTTTTTAAATTATTGGGATGATTATTTTCCCGCTGCACAAATTGCCGAACAAAGAATTAAAAGTGGTTCAAAAGGAAATCTGTTTGGCACCCCCTTGGAGGAAAATCAATTGCTGGCTCCGGTACCGTACCCCACAAGTTGCAGAGATGCATATGCCTTTCGGCAACATGCAGCGGCTGCAAGGCGTAATAGAAAATTAGATATGATTTCCGAATTTGATCAGTATCCCATTTTCTATTTTACCAATCACAACAGTGTACAAGGCCCTGGTGAAATAAGTTGTATGCCCGACCATTTTTTAAAATTAGATTTTGAACTGGAAGCAGCTATTGTGATATGCCGGCCCGGAAAAAATATTAAAGCCGCTGAAGCAGATGAATATATTGGCGGATTAATGATTATGAATGATGTGAGCGCAAGAACGTTGCAAATGGAAGAGATGCTGCTGAATCTTGGGCCAGCCAAAGGCAAAGACTTTGCAACAGTTATCGGCCCCATGTTGGTTACATTGGATGAGCTGGAAGAATATGAAGTGCCGGGTGCTGAAAATCATACCGGCAAAACATGGAACTTGCCAATGAAATGTGCTGTAAATGGCATCCAGGTTAGCGAAGGAAATTTAAAAGACATGACCTGGACCTTTGCCGAAATAATTGAACGTTGCAGTTACGGAGTACAATTATTTGCAGGCGATATTATCGGCAGCGGTACTGTAGGCTCCGGTTGCTTCTTAGAATTAAATGGCACCGGAAAATTGAATGACCCCAATTACGAGGAACAATGGCTAAAAGAAGGAGACCTGGTAGAAATGGAAATAGATGGCTTGGGTAAATTGAGTAATACAATTGTGAGGGAGGAAAGTGATTTTTCAATATTAGCTTTGAAGAAGGTTTAACCGCAGAGGCACAGAGACGCTGAGAAACTATATTTATTATGACTAGAGAAAGATATAACGAACTTGGTGGAATTATTCTTGATGCCTGCATTGCTGTTCATAAAGAATTAGGTCCGGGACTATTAGAATCAGTTTATGTATATGCATTATTAAAAGAGTTTGAAATAAGGGAAATAAAAGCAGTTGCTAAAATAGCTATACCATTATTTTATAAAGGATATGATACAGGCAAATATTATGAAATGGATCTTCTGGTTGAAGATGAAATTGTAATTGAATTAAAATCTGCAGAAATAATGAATCCTGTCTATATGGCACAAATTATTTCTTACCTAAAGCTTTCCGATAAAAGGCTTGGCTATCTAGTAAATTTCAATGTTGTAAAACTCATCGACGGATTCAAAAGAGTTGTAAATAATTTTTAGCTCTGCACCTCTCCGTCTCTGCGGTAAAAAAAACGAATTATGATCATCAACTTAAAAGAAGCGAAACTATCAGACATTCAAAACCATCTGCAACATGCCGTTGCGCCAAGGCCAATATGTTTTGCTTCTACGATAGATAAGGCCGGAAATATTAATTTAAGCCCATTTAGCTTTTTTAATCTTTTTTCATACAATCCACCCATTGTTATTTTTTCGCCGGTAACAAGGGTAAGAAATAATACCACCAAACACAGTTTAGAGAATGTGCTGGAAATACCGGAAGTAGTAATAAACATTGTTGACTACGATATGGTACAACAGGCTTCGCTGTCCAGTTGCGACTTTCCAAAGGAAATAAATGAATTTATAAAAGCAGGGTTCACCATGCAACCGGCTACTATGGTAAAACCGCCCATGGTAAAAGAAAGCAAAATAAAAATGGAGTGCAGGGTGACCGAGGTAAAGCCTTTAGGCACAGAAGGCGGCGCAGGCAGCCTGGTAATTTGCGAAGTGATTTGCATGCACATTGACGAAAATATTTTAGATGAAACAAATAAAATAGACCAAACAAAAATTAGCCATGTAGCCCGGCTCGGTGGTGACTGGTATTGCAAAGTAGATGATAGCAATTTATTTAAAGTAGAAAAGCCCAATACACAACTGGGTATTGGCGTAGATGTTTTACCTACGTCAATTAAATACAGTACTATACTTACGGGAAATAATTTAGGTCAATTAGCCAATGTGAATGAAGTGCCTTTTGTTGATCCGGCTTTTTATGATGACAAGCTAAAAAACATTATTCAGTACTATTCCATTAACCCCGAAGACATGGAAAAGGAGTTGCATTTATATGCCCAGGAATTATTGGATACAGGTAAAGTAAACGAAGCCTGGCAGGTGTTACTTGCTTTAAATTAAATCCTAAATTTTTTTTTGATGGCTGGATTTAAAATATTCTTAAAGATATCCCAATAAATTTTCTCAGCTATATCAACCTCTCAATCCATT
>JBGSIG010000676.1:0-11279 GCA_041742655.1 Ferruginibacter sp.
GTAAAAATAAAATGGATTATTACCAATATAGAAAGGATAATAGCCAAAGGGAAGAATGCTAATGCGTACACCAAATGCAGGTCCAAAGCGAGGATACACATAAGGTGACCGGTAAACGGGCCTATAGTGATACTTAGGATAGAAGGCATAACCCGTGTGATAGACTGGCCTGTGCACCGGGCGATAGACGGGATGATATTTTGAACGATAAACAACCGGGTAAGCCGGACGGTAATTTGGCCGAGAAGCAGGGTGATTGTTGGGGTGGTTATAATTTCCCCTGCCATTGACCGAGGTTACGTGATTGGGAGCTTTGTTATTATGCCGTTGATTGTTACCCGATCTTGCGCCCGTGGCATTGCTGTGATTGCGGCCGCGTTGAGCATATGCTGAAGAAGAAAATAGCACCGCAATGCCTATCACGAAAAGCGAATGAGTAAAATATTTTGTCTTTTTCATAAATTTGTTTTTTTTATTGACAGCACAATTGACTTAAAGTTAAAAGTGCCGCTCAGGGATTTGTAAAGATTTAACATTTAATCTGGGGAAGTTGGGCCATCAATGGGCAACTTGAGAGTTTGCACAAGTTAACCAAAAGGTATTGCGTAGTTTACCAAACCCTAACCAAAGGAGTAAAGACACAAACGGTATTGCAGGTTTTGTAAGCCTCTACAAAACAGTGAAGACAAAAAGATGAAAAAAATGGTCATCCCCTGCTTGCATTCGGTAAAAATTATTATTACCTTTTACGTCTAAAATATTTACTATGGCACTAAACGCATATCTTAAATTAAAAGGCGCAAAGCAAGGCGACATAAAAGGCAGCGTAACCCAAAAAGGCCGCGAAGGAAAAATAATGGTGATCGCTGTAAACCACGAAATCGAATCACCAAGAGATTCAGCTAGCGGTCTGGCAACTGGCAGAAGACAACACAAGCCTTTTATAATTACCAAAGAGTTAGACCAGAGTACTCCACTTTTGTTTAGTGCGATGATAGATAACGAAAATATTGTAGAATGGGAACTTCAATATTTTGCTCCAAAAAAGGCAACAACTGGGGCTGCAGGAGCAGGGGTTGAGACAAATAACTACACTGTAAAATTAACCAATGCTACCATCATTAACATAAAAAGTATTATGCTCAACAATAAAGACGCAGCGTTTGCTAAATTTGCCCCCTATGAAGAAATTGCTTTCACATACCAAAAGATAGAATGGACATGGGTGGTTGGCACAATATCAGCAACGGATGACTGGCAGGCACGAAATGTTTAGCGAAAAAACTGAATAACTTATCTATTGATCGTATCCTATTTATATATACTGGGTAAATCGTTTTCAAACCAGGTGTAGTCATCATTGTAAAATTCAATAAAATCAGGCACGCTTGCATGGCCGGGAAATGGCGCATAAAAATGGGTGGCACTCCTGCTATCGTTTCGCCATACTAAAACATAGGCCAGTTTTAAATGTTGCTGCTTCAATGTTTTTAATAAAGAATTTGTATGCCAGTTGGTGTCGGCTATTGATTCCAAACCAGTTTCTGTAAAAGCGGCCAACTTACCATTCTGCTCGGCAAAATCATTTACTATTTTCAACTTATTCAATCCTGCTGCAAGGTCGTATTTACCATCACGCCCAAAATCTGCATAATCATCAAATCCAACAATATCCACCCAATCATTGCCGGGGTACCGTTCTGCAAATTCCTCGCCGTTGTTGAATTTACAATCGGGTGAAAATGCATAAATGAAATTATGCACCTGCAAACTATCCCGTAGGTAGCTAACAGTAAACTTCCAAAGGGTTTTAAATTCTTCAGTGGTGCAATGGCTTTTTCCCCACCAAAACCAGTTGCCATCAAACTCATGAAAAGGCCTGAATATCATGGGCACTGTTTTACCATCTTTTCCAACGGCTGACTTTGCTACGGCTGCAATATTGTTTAGTATCTTTTTATAGCCCTCGTTAAAACTACCACCGGGAATAATGTATTGCACGGCTGGTTTTGAAACCGTATCAACCCAATAAAAACCACCTGGCGAAACCGGGTTTATAAAATGCCACGAAACTGTAGTGACCCCACCCCTGTTGTACGTAGCTTCAATATTTTTTATAAGTGCTTCTTTTGTTTTTTCAATATCAACATCCGGCCTGCCCGAAAGACCGCTAAAATCAACGCCAATTACGGCGGGATGAGAACCGGTTACTGATTTTACATCGCTTTTTGTAAAATCAGTACCAACCCAGCCATGACCATATTCCGTAGCGTGCTGATGCCCAAATAAAATATGCTTTTCTGATAATAAACCCAGGTTTTTATACAATGCTTTTGTTTCAGTAGTGGCTCTGCTATCATTTAAAACTTGTGCAGGTAACGGGCAATAGACCGCAATTGTAAAAAGTAATAATACCGGTGTTAATATTTTGTGCATAAGGGCAAGATAAAAAAATTATGACACAAAGTCTCAAGTCATTGTCCGGAAAAAACGGGCTGCCGCAATAATTTTTATTCTAACTTTAATAAAAAAAGTAACAGCATTTTAATACAACAAATTTTAATCACTTCTATAAAATTATTAAAATGGAACATAAAAAACGATTGGAAGAATTAAATAAAGAAGCACTTGAAAAACTGGATGAGTATGTTAAATTAAAAGGCTCGGCCGCAGAAGAACATCATAAAAAAATTGGTACCGCCAAAGAAAAATGGCAGGCCGCCTGGAACGAATTTTTAGAAACCCTTGTGGTGCTGGAAAGAATAGAAATATAACGCCGGGGTTTTACTAAAATCATTTTTCATACACCAGGTATCCCCACGGCTGCAGGTCAAAATCTTTTTGCGCAGGAAAGTTTCCTATGGTGTTATTAAACACCTCAGTAAATTTGCCAGAGAGATGTTCATCATTGATTGTGCACTGCACAATTTGCTTACTTAAATTCAGCAACACCAATACTTCGTGGTCTCCATTTTTGCGCAGGTATGCCATTACGTTATCAGGGCTGCTTGTGTTTAAATGATGAGTAGTCACTGCAGTGTCTCCGGCCCTTAATGCAGGATTATTTTTGTGCAGGTACAACAGTGTTTTGTAAAAATCATGCAGCTCATATTTCCCATTCCATTTTATAGGGTCCTTATCAAAAAACTCAAGCCGTTTTAAATTGGGCATCTCTTGCCCGCTATAAATAAGAGGAATACCATTTCGCGTAAAACTCAATACTGTCAGCACTTTTGCGGCATCTCCATATTTTTCATATTCGGTGCCGTTCCAGGTATTTTCATCATGATTGGATGTAAACCAAAGTGGAATAGCATCGTCGCCCAAAATGCCGTACTGGTAAACCAGCGAATCAAGCATTTTTTTATCCTGGTGCTGCTTGTAAAATTCTTCAGTTTTGTGCATCCATGTCCAGGTATAGCACGCATCAAATGCCTGGAAATATTCTTTGTGGTCAATGGCATCACATTCTGCCAACCAGAAAAGTATTTTTGTTTTTTCCAGTTCGTCCCTGGCCTCCAGCCAAAAATTAAGCTCCACCCAAAATGCAAGATCGCAGCGATACCCGTCAATATCAGTTTCTTTTACCCAATACAACATTGCATCAATCATCGCCTTTCTTAAAGCTGGATTGGTATAATCCAGTTCAATAATGTCATCCATACCGCTGGCAATTTTAAAATCATTTCCACTGCTGTCTTTTTCAAAATATTCCGGATGTGTTTTTGTCCACACGTGATCCCAGCCGGTATGGTTGGCCACCCAATCGATGATTACTTTAAAACCCATGCTGTGCGCCTCTTTTACCAGGTTCTTAAAATTATCCAATGTTCCAAACTCGGGATTAATGGCGGTATAGTCACTGCAGGCGTATGGACTGCCCAAACTTCCCTTTTTATTTTTTTGCGCTATGGGTGTTATGGGCATAAACCATAAAGTAGATACCCCCATTTCTTTTAGCCTTGGCAGTTCTTTGGCAAAAGCATTAAAGGTTCCTTCAGGCGTATATTGGCGGATATTAACTTCGTAGACATCGGTATTGTTTATCCAGTCGGCTTTTTTAAATTTCATTGCAGTTTTGTGTTTTTTAATATTTCCTGATGATTGATTATTGTCACAGGCCAGTAATAAAATACTGGCAGTGAAAAAAAATAATATTTTTTTCATGGAAGCATCTTTTATAATTCAAATGTAGTACAGTAAGGCGAATTAAACTCATCTGAATTATTTGTTATTTACCGGCTTTCGGTTTCTGCTTTGCATCATACATTAAAAATATTAAACGTGTACCTTTGCATCAATGAAACAGTTTAACGTTCCCATTGTATATAGAAGCCCTTTAATTTCCGCAGTAAAAAACAGGCGCAGGTTGCAGGATAAAATGAAGAAGGACTTTACCCCTACCCTGCTCGATTTTGGACCCTTACATATTTATTTAGCAAGGCACTTTGGTTTTTGTTATGGAGTAGAAAATGCGATTGATATTGCCTTTAAAACCATCGATGAAAACCCAGGCAAAAAAATTTACCTGCTCAGCGAAATGATTCACAACCCACAGGTAAATGCAGACCTTGAACAAAGAGGAGTAAAATTTTTACAGGATACCAACGGTAAAGAAATAGTACCTTTTAACACATTAACGAAAGATGATGTTGTAATAATACCTGCATTTGGCACTACACTGGAAATAGAAGCGACCTTAAACGCTATCGGTATACCAACTGAAAAATATAATACTACCTGCCCTTTTGTAGAAAAGGTTTGGAACAGAAGCGAACTGATTGCTGCAAAAAATTATACCGTAGTAGTACATGGTAAGCCAACCCACGAAGAAACCCGTGCTACATTTTCTCACGCTGCCCGCAATACACCTACGCTGGTGGTAAATGATCTGCAGGAAACTATCGCACTAAGCAAATATATTAGCGGACAAAAACTACCCGCAGATTTTTACAATGAATTTAGCGGTCGCTATTCAAAAGGCTTTAACGTAGAAGAACACCTGCAGCGCATTGGCGTTGTAAATCAAACAACCATGCTGGCAAGCGATACTCAGGCCATCTCCGACTTTTTAAAACAGGTGATGATGAAAAAATATGCCTTAACGGAAGCAACTATTGAAGAACGTTTTGCAGACACCAGAGATACTTTATGCTATGCTACCAACGATAATCAAACGGCAGTAAACGGTCTTTTGAATACCGCTGCCGACATGGCAATTGTAGTAGGTGGGTACAATAGCAGCAATACCTCTCACCTGGTAGAACTATGCGAAGAAAAACTACCCACCTATTTTATTAATTCCGACGAAAAAATAATTTCATCGAAAGAAATATTGCAGTATAATTTTCATACAAAACAAGAATCGGTCGTTACTAATTTTATCCCAGGCAATAACCCGGTACAAATTTTATTAACTTCAGGAGCAAGTTGCCCCGATGCATTGGTAGAGGGTGTGATTGCCAAACTGGTGTCCTTTTTTGATGATGCGTGCAGTATGCAAAGCATTGCAAAGCAGTTTGTATAAAGTTTATTGATACTACACTTTTTTATTGTTGCCGGCTATTCGTTAAAACAAAAATAATAAATTCCATCACACGCTTTCTTCATTTTCTTAGGTACTATTAATTGCTGAATATATCCAGCAACAAAACCACCTGAAACGGTGGTTTTGTTGAGCTTTGAAAGAATAGCTATTGCAAAAGCATCAGCTACTACATTTCTTTTTTCTTTTCAATTAATTTTCCTTCCATATCTACGGCTTCACCATCTTTCAATTTCCAGGTTTTGCCATCGGTAGATTTCACTGTGCCGTCTGCACTAACAATAGTACCGTTGACAAGGGTCAAATCTTTAGTCAGGGTAGTTGTCCCCTCTTTGTTCATCTCCACCACTTTACCGTCTTTCATCATAACACAGTCCTGCATTTGATGTGTTGTTTCTGTTTTGTTTAAACTGCCCGTAGTAGCATCCTGGGCAACTGCCGCTGTGGTAAAAGTACCTGCTACCAGTAAACACATAATTAACTTTTTCATTTTCTTTTGTTTTTTAGTTTTTAAATATTGTAAGAATTAATTAGAGTTAAACCAATTCAATGCCAAAAAAATAAATTGTGCGTAACTAAAAAATGAAGAAGATTAATTTACTTAATTTTTGTAGAAAGATCGCCTCAAATGTGGTGGTATTCGTGGAATTTAGCAGGTATAGCCACTACTATTAACAAATGTTTTAACAGTTATCATTTTTGCAAACTAATAGATAACAAGTGAAAGTGGTTTTTTTATTTTAGTGAATAGATGATAAGCATACATGCTTTCTGTAATCATTTATTCTTTTATAAATCCCCAGCCTTCTCTTAATGCAGCCAATTTTTCGCCTTGCATCTTTGCGGCAACATAGTGGCCTGCATTTGTTTTTTGCCGAAAAGCTTCATAGAGACTTACCGCACAAGCAACAGAAATATTCAGCGATTTGATGATGCCTACCTGTGGAATTATGAAATTACCATCTGCCATAGCAATGATCTCTTCACTTACCCCACTGTGTTCATTGCCAAAAACCAACGCAACCGGCTCGGTTAAATTTAGTTCATACAGGCTTACTGCAACTGCACTTAGATGAGTAGTATAAATTTTCTTATAATACTTTCGCAATTCAGAAAAACATTCATGCGCATCTGTAAACTGGTGTATTGCTAACCATTTAGCGGCGCTGGAAGAACTCTTTTCGCCCCATTTTCTGTGAGGTGGTATTTTGTTATTCAGTATATAGATGTCCTGTATGCCCACTGCATCACAGGTACGCATAACCGCAGATATGTTGTGCGGATCAAAAACATTCTCCAATACCACTGTTAAATCAGGTTGCCGTTTATTTAGAACTTTGGTAAGCCTATCGGCACGTTCTGGTGTCATAATATTTTACTTAAAATGAATGTCGAAAATAAGGAATATCAAAGTAACAAGTAAATACTAGTTTCCTTTAATTTTCGTTTCACCTCACCCAAATCCTCTCCAAATCAGAGGGCTTTAGAGCATTATATAGCAAGCATTTTATTTTTCACTACAGCCATGGGCGGTTGGGTATCTGCCAAAAAAGACAAATAGTGTTTTCCATTCTAATACACAAACTCCCTCTCCTTTGGTGAGACCATGTCACTAAAAAATTGCGTGGTTGGGGTGAGGCCACATTCTTATTACCCATCCCATTTATCAAATAAATATTCCGTTAAAAAATGATTCTTTACATTTAAGATAAATTAGGACCGCATGCGCACATCATTAAAGAAAGAAGAAAATATTTTACTGATTACCCGGCAGCACTGGATAAAACTGGTATTACCTTTTTTTGTGTGGTTGCTGGTAGCCGTCTTGTCCATTTGGCTGCTGGAAAAAACCGGCCTTATTATCATCCTGGTTGCTGCTCTATATCCATTGCTTGAGTGGCTGAGCTGGAAAAATAATTTATGGTGCATTACCAATTTGAGGGTAGTAGACGAAAGTGGTTTTTTTACTAGACATTCAAAAGAAAGTCCGCTAGATAAAATAAATAATGTAGAATACGACCAAAGTTTTTGGGGAAGGCTGTTTGGTTATGGCAATGTTGATATTCAGACCGCAGCGGAAATGGGCGAGACTACTTATGAATTGATCCGTCGCCCTAAATTATTAAAGGATACCATTACTCATGCGCAGGAAGAGTATAAAAAAGCCGCTATTAAAAACCAGTCAATTCAACTGGCGCAGGCGATAGCAGCCACCTCAGCCGTCAATGCCCCCTCACAGCAAATGATAGCTGATGAATTGCATAAATTGTACGACTTACTGCAAAGGGGAGCTATAAGTCAAGACGAGTACACGCAGCAAAAAACTAAATTATTAAAAAGTTGAATGGTATTACGAAGACTAAATGACAGATTTTATTAACCACTTCAATAAAGTCAAATGCCGATTCTTCAATTTCCAGGAAACTGGACTCAGTTCCGTATGTGAGTTTATTTTTTTACAGAAGCTACATTCCTAAAAAGGATCCGCCTGTGATAAAAGTGCGGATTTACGTAAACAATTCTTTGGATTATAGTTTAAAAGAAAATACCCATATTAATTTTAGGATAATTAAAGAAGGTATGCTGAACATTTCGATAGATAAAAAGGGAGAAAGTGAAATTACAATCAAATCGAAATGTGGTAATGAGTACTACTTTAAATGTGATGTTGAAAAAGGGCTTTGGTTTGGCAACCCCAACCATTGCAGCTGTACCAACAAAAGTTGGAATAGAGGAATCCAGTTTATTTAAAAACAACTAAGTGAAATTCCAGCATTCACTTTTCCTATTGAAGAAGTACAGTTTTCACTTCAGTTGAGTTCTCAGCATTTCTAATTTCCAGTTTGTAGATTCCTTTTGGCAAATTAGCTCCAACATTTATCGATTTCAATAAGCTGTTTGTGCTGACAGGCATTTTGTTGCTGTAAACTGTTCTGCCGTTGCTATTGATTAGTCGAACCTGGTAGCTGCCAAACACAGGATCTACTATTTGCAGGTTGATCGTATTATCTTTAACCGGGTTAGGATACACTATAAAAGAAGTTCGGAATTTAGAAGTAATCACTTTTACAGTTTGTGTTGTTTTACTGTTGCCATCAAGACCGATACTTTTAATCCGGTAAAAATTAGTTCCGGCAACTTCCTTATCATCTAACCATGCATAATCGGCAGAAACGCTGTTTAATAAACGGGCTTGTGTTGTATTCACTACTGAAAATTCAATTCCGTTTGTTGATTTTTCTACTTCATATTGCGCTACATCCATTTCATTTTGCACCTGCCATTGCACAGCAATTTTTTGCCCGTGCTGGCTTGCCTGCAGCGATGTAAATATCACCGGCGTTGGTACATAAGCAAGCCTGGGTTTAAAAATAATTTTAAACCTGTCTGCTGCTGATGAAGCTGCATCGCCATTAATAGAAAAATTTACTTTAGTGGTATCACCAAGCGCAACAGGTGTGCTTGTATTGAGATAGCTATCTATGAAAAAAGCCTGCAATCCTTCGTTAGTAATCATGTTGGCAACCACTTCAATTTGGTAAGAACGCTGAGTAGTCCTCCATAGCTTATAACAGATCGTATCATTAGCCGTTATAAGTGGCCTTCTCTCCACCGCCAGCGTTTTACCGTGCCTTAGCATCCCCAGATTTTCCAGGATATTGGTAAACTTAGCAGCATCTTCCAAAGTAACACTATCAAGGTATAAATTATTGTACATTACAAATACACCGTCAGCTAAAATAGTAGAGCCATCTGGCTGCAATAAATAAAGATTGGTGCGTAATGTTTCGGTGATTGCAAAAGAATCAATGGGCGTGGCTTTATTGGTGAATGCTGAAGGAACGCCAGGCCTGCCTGCAAATGATATAAAAGGGCTTACTAAAAAACAAAACTTAAGAAAAGTTTTTAAGGTTGCAGCTTTTTCAACATACTTCGCAAATTGATAGCCACAGCCACACAGGCATTGAGTAAGGTCTTTCATAATAATGGGTTTGCTTTTCAGCAGTGTTTGGATATTGGAAAGTACCAGGCTAAAACCCGGAATTTACTGATAATAGAAAACGGCTGTTTACGAATGTTATTGTTCTACAAAAGAAAACGAGATAGTACGATACTTTAAAACAGCATTAAAAAGATACCGATCGCAATTAAATTAAAAGCTGCCCCTTACAGGGCGGCTTTTAATTATTTATGCAGTTGTAGTTATTTACTTCACAAGTACCCGGATAGTTGTAGTTGTTTTATCTGGCGCAGATATTTCCAGTTGATACAGTCCTTTAAGCAATTTACTTTTTGGTTGAATTGTTTCTGTAGCAGTACCCGCAAGATGGTAGAAACTGCTGGTATTTACTACCTGGCCAAGATTGTTGATTAACCTTATACTACACTTACCTTCTGGCATGCTCTTCATTTGCAGATGAAGGGTGTTGTCGATTACCGGGTTAGGGAAAACATAAATGAGTGATGTATTCTTATTGAGTTTTACCTTAACTATATTGCTGTAACCGATTACATTATTATTGCTGGTACTCCGGATGCGGTAATAGTAACCTTCTGGAGGGGAAACATTCACCCAATTATACCTGACAGGTGTAACGCTGTTGCCTGAACTTGGTTTATAAGCAACTTTAGTAAAATGAACACTATCCGTAGAACGCTCCACATCGTACCCTTTAATATTTAACTCATTTGCCACTGTCCAATATACCCCAAAGTCGCTGTTAACCACATTTGCGGTAAGGTTGGTAAACACGGCAGACGGTTTAAAAACTATTCTAAAACGATCCACTGCAGCAGAAGCTGCATCAGCAGTTACTTCAAAATCAACAATGGTAATGCTGTTCAAATTGATTGGGGTAGCTGTATGCAAAAATTGATCTTCCAAAAACCCTGCAAGATTATCCTGGTCCAAATTAGCAGCAGTAAATTCAAACTGGTATTTAAATTTCCTTGCCTTGGCCAGTTTAAAGAATATGGTATCTGCTTTTGTCAATAATGGCCTGCAGTCTAAAACCAGTGAAGTGGTGCCATACAATATGCCAAAGGTTTCATTTATATTGCTAAATTTTAAGGCATCCACTAAATCAACCCCAGGGTCATAGCTGTTATCAAATCTTACCATGTTGCCATCTACTAAAACAATATTACCTGTATTTGAATAAAATGATAAATTAGTTCTCAATGATGGAATTGAAGTTGGATTCATTGGTGTTAAAATAGCCCGGCTATTGTTAGATGATTTTGCAGTTTCGGTAAACACTTCAGCCTTTGTCGATACACTTAGAATCAATAAGGAAAAGAATAAAAAAAATGATTTAAACTCTGCAGGCAGGTAAAACTTCATCATATAAATATTTTATTGTGGTGGTAAAAAATGATGTAACAATTGTTTTGGAGAGAATAGTTGGCTCGGTTATATCAGTAAGATAGAGTAACTAGGCATTTAGAAATTAATCAAGTAAGTGTTTTTACTTGTTTTAATGCAAGACAGTCCATTGTAAAGTTTCTAAAGTACAGATTTTTAAATGGGAAAGGATTTAAATTCGAATAAATGATAACTCATTTAAAGTGATCAACAAAAGATATTTTACTTAAGATGAGGATAAGCAATCAGTAGGAAATTTTCAGATTAGGTGACAAACATAATATTTTTTTATTGATATTCCCACCTTTGGTCTTTAATTTTTTATAATTGTGCACCCCAATCGTTGTGTTTTTTACCCTTTAGGCTTCG
>JBGSIG010000677.1:0-4528 GCA_041742655.1 Ferruginibacter sp.
TGCCAATATGGTGCAACCTATTTTTAATTCAAAATGTATCAGTTGCCACAATCCTAAAAAAGCTAAAGGCCAACTGGTGATGGACTCATTTGCTTCAATATTAAAAGGCGGAAAGGACGGTAGGTTGTGGGATTCAACACAAAAAGATTTTGGGTTATTGTTAAGCAGGCTGCATCTTCCGCTGGACAATAAAAAACACATGCCTCCCGCAGGCAAACCGCAACTTACCGATGAAGAAATAAGTATCCTCTATCATTGGATAAAAACCGGGGCAAGCGACACTGTAAAAGTTGCAGCACTACCGGAAACTGATACGCTACGTACTTTGGCTGCAGCTTTATTCAATACCATCGAAACTGACGATTATGCTTTTGAACCTGCCGACGAAAGCAAAATAAAAGCCTTGCTAAATAATTATCGTTTTGTAACACCGCTGGCACTGGGTTCACCTGCTCTTGGTGTGGAGTTTTTTGGTGCAGCTCAATTTAAGCAAGAGCAGTTGAAGGAATTACTTTCTGTGAAGGAACAAATTGTTTCACTCAATTTAAATAAGATGCCGGTTACAGATGAAGATCTTGCAACAATTGCCCAGTTCATCAACCTGCGTAAACTCAATTTATCTTTTACAAATATTAAGGGTACGGGCCTGGCGGCTTTAAAGCAATTGAAAGAATTAAAAGAATTATCCCTATCCGGCACCGGTGTAAATGCTGATAACATTGGTCTGCTGGCATCATTACCAAACCTTACCAAATTATATATTTGGAGTACCCCGGCGCAATCGCAAAACATTGCAGCCATGCAAAAACAATTTAAGAATACACGCTTAGAAACCGGCTTTACCGGCGACACTATTATAATAAAATTAAATCCGCCTATTGTAGAAAATGAAGAACAAATAGTAATTCAGGCAATACCACTTCAGCTAAAGCACTATATAAAAGGTGTTACCATTCATTATACCACTGATGGCACGGAGCCGGATAGTGTACAGTCACCAATTTACAAAGGCGATGTTGTATTGAATAAAAATATAACTGTTAAAGCAAAAGCATTTAAACCCGGGTGGGTGAGCAGTGATGTTGTAGAAAAAACTTTTTATAAAGCAGGGTATAGAATTGATTCAATACGTTTAGTACAGCCATCTGCAGATGCACCTTATAAAACAATCAATGCATCTGTTCTTACTGATGCGCAGAAAGGCGATTTTAATTTTAGTAATGGTAAATGGATTGGGTTTAGGGGCCAGCCAATGCAGGCAATACTTTATTTTGATACCCTGCAACCTGTATCATCTATTACTGTAAGCAACCTCATCAATATTGGAGGGTATATTTTGCCTCCTAAGCAGGTAGAAGTATGGGCAGGTAACTCCCCGGCGAACCTTCGTCTTATAAAAAAAATAAACCCTGAGCAACCTGTTAAAGATGCCGCAGCGTATATGAAAGGATATGAGTTGACCTTTGCACCGGTAAAAGAAAAGTATTTAAAATTAGTTGTGGTGCCGGTTGCTGTATTACCTGCATGGCATAGGGGTAAAGGAGACAGGGGATGGATATTTGTTGATGAGATCTTTTTAAATTAATGTGCTGAATGTATGCTGCAACATTAGCTTAATAATACAAAATGATTGTTATGGTATTTAAAAAGCAAATAAACAAACGCAGGCAGTTCATCAAAAGTGTAACGGCCCTGGGCGCCATGGCTGCTGCAGTTCCACAAGTTTTAAGTGCTATGCCTGTGGGTGAAAATAATGAAGGTGATGGCTATATATTTTTGTTCCAGGGCGATTCTATTACTGATGGCAACAGAACCCGTGACAATGACTGGAACCATATCATGGGCCATGGGTACCAGTTTATTATTGCAAGCAAGCTTTGGTATGATTTTCCAAAGAAAGGATTTCATTTTATTAACAGGGGTATCAGTGGAAATAAGATCAGCGACTTAACTACCCGCTGGCAAAAAGATACGCTTGATTTAAAGCCAGATGTTTTAAGTATTTTAATTGGTATTAATGATATTTCAGCATTGCTAAACGGCGATAATAATTTTACCGCAGAAAACTACGAAAATGGCTACAGGGCTTTACTACAGCAAACAAAGCAGCAGTTACCCAATATCCAGTTTGTATTGTGCGAACCATTTATTTTACCGGTAGGCAATGTAAAAGAAAGATGGCAGGAGTATTCAATTGAAGTAGAAAAATGCCAGGCAATAGTAAAAAAAATATGCATAGAATTCAATGCTATATTTGTTGAGTTTCAAAGTGCATTTAATAAGGCTTTGTCAAAAGCGCCTGCTGAGTATTGGATATGGGATGGCATTCATCCAATGCCTGCGGGCCACGAATTGATGGCAGTAGAATGGCAACGGCAGGTGGGTAAAAAATTAAAGTTTATTCGGTAGGCGAGTTTCTACAACTCAGAATGCCAGGAGATGTAAGTAGGGGAGTGAGCAAAAAAGAAGACTGTAGTGAAAAAGCGAAAAAGTAGTTTGTGATAAACTTAAAAAAATTATAGTATGGATGCATTAATATGTTTACAACCGGGATCATTTGAATACAAAGAAATTAGTGCGCCTGTTTTACAGCCAGGCCATGCAATAATACAAATTAATCGAATTGGTATTTGTGGCACAGATTTGCATGCATACAAAGGCACACAACCTTATTTTTCTTATCCAAGAATTTTAGGGCATGAGCTGGCAGCAGACCTGGTTGAGGCCGATGGTGCAGATGAATTTATCCCCGGTGACGCCGTTACTATTATTCCGTATTTTAATTGTGGTAAATGTATTGCCTGTAGAAATGGAAAGCCCAATTGTTGCACAGATATTAAAGTTTGTGGAGTACATATTGATGGCGGAATGGTAAGGTATCTTTCTGTGCCTTCTTATGCATTGGTTAAAAGCAATGGCCTAAGTTATGATGAATTGGCGTTGGTAGAGCCCCTGGCAATCGGTGCCCATGGCATCCGTAGGGCGAACATTCAGAAAAATGAAATGGTATTGGTGATTGGTGCCGGACCAATAGGGCTTGGCACCATGGAATTTGCACGCATAGCCGGCGCTACTGTAATTGCGCTTGATATTAATGACAGCCGTTTGCAATTTTGCAAAGACAGGTTGAAAGTAGATCACACCATTAATGCTTCTACCGAAGATGTAATGGAACGTTTAAAAGAAATTACCAATGGCGATATGGCCACTGTAGTGATTGATGCAACCGGCAGCCAGAAAGCCATCAACAATGCATTGCAATACCTGGCTCATGGAGGAAGATTTGTTTTAATTGGTTTACAAAAAGAAGCCATCAGTTTCAGCCATCCTGAATTTCACAAACGGGAGACAACGTTGATGAGTAGCCGCAATGCGACAAGAGAAGATTTTGAACAGGTGATTGCCTGCATGAAGAAGGGATTGATCGATCCAACCACATACATCACTCATCGTGCAAAATTTAATGAATTGAGAGATGTGTTTGAAACGTGGTTAGATCCTGCAACAGGGGTGATAAAAGCGATGGTGGAATTCGATTAAAATTTAGCTGAATAAAATAGAAATAGATGATTAAGAAAATTTATATTTGTTGCATTTCACTTGTAATGCTTGCTGAAGGATTGTTTGCGCAGCAACCACAAAAACTCTGGTATAAACAGCCGGCAATAGTATGGACAGAAGCCCTGCCTGTTGGAAATGGCCGTTTAGGTGCCATGATATTTGGTGGTGTTTCCGAAGAGCTTATTCAATTAAATGAAGCTACATTATGGACTGGTGGGCCTGTACGGACAAATGTAAATCCTGGTGCGTATGAAAATTTATTACTTGCAAGAGAAGCACTTTTTAACGGTGAAGATTATGCGAAGGCATACGAATATGCAAAAGGTATGCAGGGCTATTATTCTGAATCTTATCTGCCTTTGGGCGATTTGATGATTCATCAAAATTTTAAAGACACTGCAGTATCATTTTATTATCGCGACCTTAATATTGATGATGCTATTGCTACAACAAGGTTTACCATTGCAGGTGTAACTTATACAAGACAAATTATTAGTTCTGCACCCGACCAGGTAATTGTCATTCGCCTTACTGCTGATAAACCCGGGCAGTTGAATTTTACGGTAGGCACAAATAGTCAGCTAAAACACCAGCAGGTGCAAATAAGTAACAGTGAAATAGCAGTGAAAGGAGAAGCCCCTTCTCACTTGGAGCCCAGTTATGTTAGTTCGGATAACCCTCAGGCGCCGGATGATAGCAGTGGCTGCCGTGGCATGCGTTTTGAATACCGCATAAAAGGCGTTAACAAAGGCGGCACTATCAATTCAGGAAATGATGGCATTACTGTAAAAAATGCAACCGAAGTATTGATCTATTTTTCTGCTGCCACCAGTTTTAACGGGTTTAATAAATGCCCCGCTAAAGACGGAAAGGACGAAGGTAAATTAGCAACGCAATATTTAAATGAGGCGCTCAAAAAAAACTGGCAGAAACTCTTGAGCAATCACTTCGCAGACTACCATAAATA
>JBGSIG010000678.1:0-3148 GCA_041742655.1 Ferruginibacter sp.
TTGATTTATTTGTAAATCCAGTTAATTAAAATCAAAAAATTGCATAGAATATATGCCGGAATATTTCTATAAAAATAAACCATCTCACACTTTATTCACGTGCCTACTTCAAAAATAAAAAATGAATAAAGGATTGCACGATTTTCAACAACAATAATTGCTAAAAAATCAGTGCAATCCGTAATAACCAGCTAAGCCTGCGGTTTACCATTCAACAACAACAATTCATTCACCTGCACTTCGCTGATGTATTTTTTATTACCGTCCTTGTCGGTATAGCTTCTGTTGATGAGCTTTCCCTCAATAACAACTTCGGTACCTTTTAGTAAAAATTTCTCTGCAAGGTCGGCTACTTTACCCCAGGCTATTAAATTGTGCCAGGTGGTTTCGGTTACTTTTTCTCCTTTTGCGTTGCGATAATTTTCGTTGGTGGCGATGCTGAAACGGGCAAGTTTTTTTCCATTTTCAGTATTTTTAATTTCAGGTGCATTACCTAAATTACCAATCAATTGAACTTTGTTTTTTAATGCGTACATGGCTGTAAATTTTAGAATTTTTAAATTTTGTTATCTCAATCAACCTGAAGGCGCCGTTCCGATTGACAAGACAAAGATGGGGCTGCACTAAAACGATAACCGTACTTTAGTCGTTTATAGTTGTATATAACCGTTTGTAAACGCTTGTACTTGTAAAAAACATATTGTACCTTTTGCCTGCAAATCAACACACACCTGCATGACAGCCGAAACAGCACTTAAAAAATGTTTAACCTGTAATAAGCCATTAAAAGGCAGAACAGATAAAAAATTTTGTGACGACTACTGCCGAAACGGCTATAATAACCAGTTGAAAGCCGGCGATAATAACTATGTGCGCAACATCAACAACGCCCTGCGTAAAAACCGCCGCATATTAGAAGCATTGTTACCAGCCAATGAAGAGATGGCTAAAGCCAACAAAGACAAACTGCTGCAAAAGGAGTTTCAGTTTAAATACAACACACATACTTACACAAATAAAAAAGGCAACACTTATTTCTTTTGCTACGAGTACGGGTATTTGCCGTTAGAGAATGATTGGTTTTTGATTGTGCGGCGACGGGAGGAGTGAGCGGAAAAAATCTTTAATTCAACGGCATCTGCCAGATTATAGGTTTGGTTTTTAGCCATATTGATTTTGAATTGTTGCGACACTGTCGCGATAATTTATCTTTTTTGTTTTTTGATTTCTTCTTTTTGCCGGGCAATCAAAATTGCCTTGTGCAATTTCTCTTTCAAAATTTCCATTGATGGAAGTTGAGTGTAATATTTCGCTACTTTAATTCTATCTTCTTTCAGCAATAAAAATTCAACATGTTCATCCGATTTATCTGAACAAAGTATTAACCCTACCGGAGCATTTTCGCCTTCCCGTTGTTCATGTTTTTCTAACCAGCGTAAATACAATTCCATTTGTCCTTTATCGGCAGCACAAAATTTCCCCAACTTCAAATCTATTGCTACCAAACATTTTAAGCTTCGGTGGTAAAATAACAAATCAATTTTATAATCCACACCATCGATAATGATTCGTTTTTGCCTTGCTAAAAATGCAAAGTCGCTGCCTAATTCAATGATAAACTTCTGCAGTTGTGCAAGTATGGCATCTTCCAAATCCTTTTCTGAATAGGTTTCCTGCAAACCAAGAAAATCCAAAAAGTACGGGTCGCGGAAAACCACTTCGGGAATATTGTTTTCCCCTTCCGAAAGTTTTTTCAATTCCTGTTTGATTAACTGCTCCGGTTTTTTGGAGAGGGCCGTCCTTTCAAACAACATGCTATCTATCCGTTCTCTTAATTGCCTTACACTCCATCGTTCCTTGCGGCATATTTCAATGTAAAATTCCCGTTGAACAGGATCCTTTCAGGTAAATGATTTCTTTTAAATGCGACCAACTCAATTCTCCCGACAGTGTAGAGACAATTCCAAAGCTGCTGCTTGCTCCACCCCTGTCCAAATTCCGCTGTCAATTGTTGCGACAGTGTCGCCAAAATCTCTTTACCATAACCTGCACGGTTGCTTTCCAAAATATGCTGATGTATAATTCTGCCTATGTTCTAATACAAAAGTGTAAGCGACTGGTTTACTACTACAGCCACCTGCATTCGTGCTTGCTCTACCAGCGTTTTTATTTCGCTGAACAACAATTCGGGTTGTTGAATTTTTATGGGTGCTATTTTCTTTTTTGCTTTTGCCATGGCGTTACGTTAAAATCTAAAATTCCTTTGTTTACTCATTGCATTTCTAATGTCGTGGGTTGGCTAAAAACAACAGTAATAAACAATCAAAGGAGTAAAACGTTACGACTTTCGGATCTCACCGCAACAACAAAATCTCCTCCAGCATAATCCTTTCATTACTTAATCGTGGAACTTTATGTTGCCCGCCCAGCTTACCTTTGCTGCGCAACCATTGGGTAAATATTCCTTTACGTAAGGCATGAACAATGGGCAACCGAAGGGCTATATCTTTATGCCTTTTGGCTTCGTAATCACTATTGCTGTTTTTTAGGGCAGCATCCAGTTCAATTGTAAACTGTCGTAAATCTGCCGGTGCTTTGTCAAACTCAACCAGCCACTCATGGGCGCCATTGTTATTTGCACTAAAAAATACCGGAGCGGCGGTATAATCATTTACTACTGCGTTGGTTTTTTCGGCCGCAATGGCAATAGCCTTATCACTATTGTCTACAATTACTTCTTCACCAAAAGCATTCATGTAATGTTTTAACCGGCCGGTTACTTTTATTTTATAAGGATTGATGGAGGTGAATTGAATGGTATCGCCAATAAGATAGCGCCATAAACCGCCGGTTGTACTAATTACAAGAGCGTAATTTTTTGAACACACTACATTTTTTAGTCCCACTGTTTTAGGATGAGGTTTGCCATATTCTTCTACGGGCATAAACTCATAAAAAACACCATGTTCTGTAAACAGCAACATGCCATCATCGTCAGGCTTTTGCTGGCCGGCAAAAAATCCCTCGCTCGCATTATATATTTCAAGGAAATTTATTTTGCCCCCGATTATTTTTTCAAACTGCTCCCGGTAAGGTACAAACGAAACGCCGCCATGAATATATAGTTCCAGGTTGGGCCATACTTCTT
>JBGSIG010000679.1:0-16427 GCA_041742655.1 Ferruginibacter sp.
GTAACCAATGGCCGCTCTGCCAATCATAATACCATCTACACCATATTTATTTTTATATTCCAGTGCTTTCTGCGGACTGTCAATATCACCATTGCCAAAAATGGGGATGGTAATCTTCGGGTTATTTTTTACTTTACCAATCAATTCCCAGTCTGCATGGCCCTTGTACATTTGTGTACGGGTGCGGCCGTGTATGGCCAGCGCTTTAATACCTACGTCCTGCAAACGTTCTGCCACTTCTTCAATATTGCGATGCTCATCATCCCAGCCCAATCTTGTTTTAACCGTAACGGGCAACGAAGTTGATTTTACTACCGCAGCGGTTAAGCGCACCATCAGGTCAATATCTTTTAATACACCGGCACCGGCGCCCTTCATGGCCACTTTTTTTACCGGGCACCCAAAATTTATATCCAGCAGATCGGGGTTGGTGGCATCAACAATTTTTGCTGCCAGGCCCAGGCTTTCTTCGTCACCACCAAAAATTTGTATGCCTACAGGTTTTTCATAATCAAAAATGTCTAATTTCTGACGGCTCTTGATGGCGTCCCGTATTAGTCCTTCGGAAGAAATAAATTCGGTGTACATCAAATCGGCACCCCTGTCTTTGCAAACAGCCCTGAATGGTGGGTCACTTACGTCCTCCATAGGAGCCAGTAATAAAGGAAAATCAGGAAGTTGCAGGTTACCGATTGAAGGCATAAAAATCTGTTTACTATTTTGCGTTTGTTGTTTACCGGTCGTCTCATTAAAAAAGTGTAACCAAAATCAGGTACACAAACTTTAATCAATAAACTTTTAGGGTGTAAATTTACGCACTTATAAGCAATCACTATGGCGCATTTTGCAACCAAACGCTTTACATATTGGGGCCAGCTTGGCATTTTAACAGCTTTTTGTGGTATCGGGCTTATCGTTGGCGGCCTGGTAAGTTTTATACCGCTGCTGGGAAAGATTAATTTTAAAGACATGGCGGGTAGTTCCGCTTCAGCATTCATGGATAAATTGTTGGTTCCCGAAAATGCCACAGCTTTAAGATGGATGCAATTTATTTCTACTTTGTTCCTGTTTTTTTTACCGGCATTTTTTTATGCACTTGTTTGCCATAAAAAGCCGTTGCTGCATTTGGGCTTCAGAAATACCGTTGATGCCAAACAGGTGGTGCTGGTAATATTAATCATGTTTGCTTCGCTGCCGGTGGTCAGCGCTTTGCAGGAGCTAACCGAAATGTTGCCCTGGTCTAAGGCTACGCTACAGCAATTTGCCGTGGCAGAACAGGCTTATAATAAGCAGGTGTTGGCAATTGCCAGGATGAATAATTTTTTCGATTTTATTGTTTCCGTGGTGATGATTGCTTTATTGCCTGCGGTGTTTGAAGAAACCTTGTTTAGGGGCGGACTTCAAAATTTATTGACCCGTTGGTTTAAAATGCCCATACTGGCTATTATTATCACTTCCATTATTTTTAGTGCGGTGCATGGTTCTTATCTTGGTTTTTTAAGCAGGTTTGTATTGGGCTTTGTACTGGGTTGGATGTATTACCGCACAGGAAATATCTGGCTAAATATCATCGGTCATTTTTTCAACAATGCTTTTGCCATAACAGTATTATATGTTACGACAAAGACGGGTGCCCAACCGGATCCTTCAAAAATGGATGAAGACTTTCCAATGTGGATTGCCCTGGTGGCTGTGGTGGTAGTGTACGGGTTATTTTTATATTTTGATAAGATCAGTAAAGCGGATGATGGCCCGCCCGGCCAGGAAGTATTGATACCCGATTACGACAATACAGATAACCCTTTTTTGGCTGATATGGACAATATCGGCGACAACAATCAATCTTAGTTTTAATGGCATTAAATATTGAAACATTAAAAACACGCACATTAACAGCGGTAGTTTTTGTAGCTGTCATGTTGGTGGGGTTACTCTGGAACCAATGGAGTTTTATTATTCTGTTTACTGTAATACATTTTGGGTGTTGGTACGAGTTTGTAAAGTTGATGAAGAAAATTTATGATGAGCAGTATAGAAGTTTCTCATTATTAGGAATATTTTACATTACACTTCCAATAGCATTATTATTTTTAATATACATTCAGTCTGAAAATCCAAGTATGCCCTACCCAGCGCAGGTCATTACTATTCAATTTACTGATGGTAGAATAATTCCCTGTGCAATTATTTTTTCTATTTGGATAAATGATACCATGGCATATATGGTGGGTTCTTTAATTGGCAAAACTCCGTTCTCAAAAATTTCTCCAAAAAAGACGTGGGAAGGCACTATTGGCGGAGCAATTTTATGTGTAATTGTAATTGGACTGATAGGATATTTTTCATTTGGCAATTTTACACAAGCAGCCATCATAGCTGCTATCTGCGCCATCTTCGGCACAGCTGGTGATTTATTGGAAAGCAAAATAAAACGTATGGCAAACGTAAAAGACAGCGGCTCCATAATGCCCGGCCATGGCGGGTTTTTAGACAGGTTTGATTCTTTATTGGTAGCAGTGCCGTTTGTTTGGTTGTATGTAAAATTATTTATTTGAACGGAAGGCGGCCGCCGTCTGGTCTCTGACCAACGACGATTTGAAATATTGTGCTGCTTAAAACCAAAAATTTGTAATTCAACACCGTACATTTGCGGTTTAACATAAATTGTAAAGCATGACGATTCACAGAGAAGGATATAAATCTATTGCCATCGGCGCCTTGATATTCGGGGCAATTAATTTGATCTCTTTTTATTTTTTCAGGCCCGATTCTCCCTGGCTGGGCGGCATCATCTTTTTTGTGACTTTAGGGTTATTGCTTTTTTTAATTTCCTTTTTTCGTATACCCGACCGCAAATTCACCATCAACGGCAATGCTATTATTGCTCCGGCAGATGGAAAGGTGGTTGTTATAGAAGAAACGGTGGATCGGGAATATTTTAAAGACAAACGCTTGCAGGTATCTATTTTTATGAGCCCGGCGAATGTACATGTTAACAGGAACCCAATTGACGGCACGGTTATATATAACCAATACCACAAAGGGAAATACCTGGTAGCCTGGGACCCTAAATCATCCACAGACAATGAACGGCACTCAGTTGTGTTGCGAAACGGCGATAAGGAAATTTTAGTAAAACAAATCGCAGGAGCTTTGGCAAAACGCATTGTAAATTACCTGCAGGTAGGGCAAAAAGTTAGCCAGGCACAGGAATTTGGTTTCATTAAATTTGGCAGCAGGGTAGATATTTTATTACCGGTGGGCACCAAAATAAATGTTGATTTGAACCAGGCAGTAAAAGGTGGTGTAACGGTTATTGCAACCTTATAGCAGCGATTAAATTGAACGGCAAAAAATACAATAAAATAAAAAAGCCTCTTACTAAAGAGGCTTTTTTATTTCCTCTAATAGGAAGTATTAAAATATCTCTTCCAGTTCTTTAAGGTGATGAATAATATAAGTTGGTTTCACATCCGTACCTGCCTTCAGATGATTCACAAAAACACAGTCCATGCCGGCGTTAATGGCACCCTGTATATCTGCATAAAGGTTATCACCCAACATAACGCTTTCGGTTAAATTGGCGCCGGCCTTATTTAGAGCATATTCGAAAATTTCTTTTTTTGGTTTAAGGCTGTTGCTTGTTTCGGAAGTGATCATGTGCGTAAAATATTTACTGAGGCCGCTGTTGTTAATTTTACTCCATTGTGTTTTTTCAAAGCCATTGGTGATGAGGTGAAGCTTGTAACCCTTGGCCAACAGGTAATCTAATATTTCAAACGTATGCGGAAACAGGTGTTTTTTTGTAGGTAATATCTCAAGGAATTTTGCACTCATGTCTTTTGCCAGTGGTTCGCTGCCAATTTTAAATTCCAGCATGGTGCGCCACATGCGTTTCCACTTCAAATCTTCAGTATTGATAAATCCTTTATGATAGCGGTCCCACAAAAGTTGGTTGTGGTGCAGGTAGTGCGTATAAAAATCAGTAAAAGGGTGAACTCCTTTGGCTTCCAGTTCAAAAAATAAATGCAGTTCTGTGAGTGCTTCTTTTGCGTTGGTATCAAAATCCCAAAGCGTATGATCGAGGTCGAAAAATAAATGTTTGTATGAAGGCATCCGGTGAATTGTTGTTGACTTGTTATGTAGCCTGTGTGGACTACTTTTGCAAAGCTAATGGTAAAATAATTGGCGATTTATAAAAGACATCATAGGATTCAGTTCAAAACTGAAAATTACCGGATGGCGTATTGCTTTGCTGCCTTGGGCGATGTTCACCGCTCATGGCTAACTGCCAAGTTTGGTGGTTATCTACCCGAGGCAATTGCAAAAAAGTTTTTTTTAATAAATAGGATTAATTATCTATTTCGCAAAGGCAATATAGTAAAACCTTATATTCGTTGAAGCGCCACATTTATTTCTCACCAGTAACAGGAACGCCACCTCTTTCGGTACGGTTCCGACAAAGTTGGAATTGGAAAAACGGCGCAGACAAATTTTTCCAAAGTAGCGAAAGCAGTTGCGTTCCAGTTACGCAGCCCGCCGGCTGTGGAGGCGAAAACAACAAGTTAAAAAGTGCTAACCTACATCAAGGTTTTTACGAACAAAATAATTAATCCTATAAATAAAATTTTGCAATGAATGTAGTAATAACAGGTGCATCTAAGGGTATTGGTCAGGCCATTGCCGTCAGCTTTGCCGCAGAAGGAAATAATCTTTTTTTATGCGCACGAAATGAAATTGACCTATACAATGCCGTGGCAGAAATACAGGTAAAGCACAACAACAGCACCGTCAACGCACATGCGGCGGATTTATCAACAAAGGAGGGAGCAGAAACTTTTGGCCAGTGGATTTTAAATAAATCCATACCAGTCGACGTATTGATAAACAACGCCGGAATTTTTTTGCCCGGTAGTGTTTACAATGAAGAAGAGGGCAGTTTGGAAAAGATGATGAACACTAATTTGTATAGCGCTTACCATCTCACAAGAATGCTTATTCCCGCAATGATTGCAAACAAACAAGGACATATTTTTAACATGTGTTCCGTTGCCAGCCTGAATGCTTATCCAAATGGCGGCAGTTATAGTATCAGCAAATTTGCTCTGATGGGTTTTAGTAAAAATTTGCGGGAAGAATTAATGCCTCACAATATTAAAGTGACTGCTGTTTACCCGGGTGCGGTAATGACGACATCGTGGCAAAATTTTGACAACTCCACGCAAAGAATTATGGAAGCCAGCGATATTGCCACCATGGTTTTGGCCACCACTAAGCTTTCAACGCAGGCCGTGGTAGAAGACATCGTGATACGTCCGCAGTTAGGAGACCTTTAGTAATTGATAATTTTTTAATGAATAATGGGTAGAGTAGCGTGTTTCAATGATTCACTATTGACGACGATATTCTTAACAGTATTTTACAATCATTTATATAAATCTTTACGGTTACCGCATTGCTATAATTTATTTTTGCAGTACCATTTATCATGAGCCTTTTTTATAGAAAATTATTACTGCTTATTTTTTTAGTGCCGGCATTGGGCCAACAGGCTTTAATGGCGCAAACCCGTTTTACAGCAACAATCAACCCTTCAACCATCGGTAAGAACGAAACTGCCGAACTAAAATTCGTTATAGAGAATGCAGGCAAGGCAGAGCAACTGATACCACCTTCCCTAAAAAATTTTATTGTGGTAAGCGGCCCTAACCAGGAAAGCGGTATGCAAAATATCAATGGAGTAGTAAAGCAATATATCGGCGTTACCTACCTGTTGCGCCCAAAAACAAAAGGGAATTTTAAAATTGGTGCCGCCTCTGTAATTGCAGATGGTAAAGTATTAAAAACTTCAACTTTAACCCTTGTCGTTACCAACGCAGCCACCAGCAATAATCAAAATAACAGCGGTTCTCCTTTTAGTGGTTTCTCGTTGTTTGATGAACCGGTGCAACCACAGGCGGATAACAGGGATTTTATTTTACAAAAAGGTGAAAATATCCAGGCTAAGATTGATAAGAATATTTTTATTAAGGTAGATGTAGATAAAACCAGTTGTTATATTGGCGAACCAGTGGTGGTAAGTTATAAATTATTTACCAGGCTAAGGTCCGAAAGTAATATCACTAAGAACCCGTCCTTTAATGGCTTTTCTGTAATTGACCTTGGGCGGCCAGGAAGTTCGTACTATGCCATCGAAAAACTCAATGGCCGTGCGTACAATGTGTACACCCTCCGCAAATCGCAATTGTATCCATTGCAGGCAGGCGACATGGATCTTGCAACCATTGAAGTAGATAATAATATTCATTTTATAAAAGAAGATTATTTAAAAAGTCACCGACTTGACAGCGACGATTTAAATAATTGGGAACGGATCGGTGTGCCCTCAGAGGCACTGCATGAAGAAAAAGTGACCTTGCATAGTAAGCCAATTGTGATACATGTAAAGCCACTGCCCGATACAGGTAAACCGGCTTCGTTTAGGGGAGCCGTGGGTAGTTTCACAATGAACACCGATGTTGAGAATAATAATTTGTCTACCGATGACGCCGGGAAATACCAGGTACTAATAACCGGGCAGGGAAATGTAGAGTTGGTAATTGCTCCAGAAATTAAATGGCCGGATGGCATAGAAAGTTATGAACCAAAAGTAGACGAATCATTAAATAAGCAGGCCGTGCCGGTGAGTGGCCGCAAAAGTTTTGTCTACCCGTTTACTGCTTCTAAAGCGGGCACCTATACATTACCTGCAGCTCAGTTCAGTTATTTTGACCCGGCGGCGAAAGCATATAAAACCCTTACCGGTAAACCACTTGTAATTACGGTTGCGAAAGGTACGGGCAAAGCCAGCCCACTTAAAAATTTTGCGAAAGCTAACGGACATTTTACTGATACTGTATTTACAAATCGCCTCTGGTTTATTTTTCCGGTGGCATTCTTCATCTTCGCAGGGTTGTTTTTATGGATAAAAACAGAGAACAAAAAGGAAAAGGCCCGGGCCATTTTGTTACAACAACGGGAAGAAAAAGCTGCCGTTATTGAGCCGGGTATGCCACCCGGTAATCCATTGGTTAATTCAGAAGCCAGCCTGGTGTTGCATGATGGAAAAGGATTTTATAAAGCACTCAACAATGAGTTGCGCCGGTTTTTGGCAGATCAGTTGGCCGTGCCGGTAGAAACAATTAATAAAAAAGGAATTGCCGAGGAACTTGATAAAAAAGGAGTGGCCGTTAGTACAAGCTTGCAAATACAGCAGTTACTAAATGATGTTGAATGGCAATTGTACACGCCTTTTGACAACGAAAATAAAATGCAGGAAATGTACCAGGTAGCTAATACAATAGTACATGCCTTTGAGCCTAAAAGAGGAGTATAGCCTGAGTGTTTTTATTTAATGTCTTTAGACTCCTTCCCAGCAAAGCCACTGGACTACAGAGGGGCTCAGAAGGACGATGCTGAAAGATAACACATGCTTATTTTTTTTTCATCCGAATGGCCATATAATATTTCTTTTTGCTTTCCATTGTTTGTTTATAATATGTAGCATAGTAGTCTGTTGTCATTAAGTCCACCTGATAATAATGTTTGCCATAATTAACTGCATTTGTTGCAAGTTTGCTTACAAATAATTGAGCAAAATCAGTATTTGTATAGCTATTCAGTTCAGTATTACTTACCCGTTTGTCATTTATCCAAACTCCATAAAGTTTAGAGTTTTTCCAGGATTCAATTTGGCCTTTGGTAGGTATTGATGTTGGCAAAGGTGGTAACGCATGCATGAATATTACAACTTGTCTTGCCTGCTGTTCTTTATTCATTAATAAAAATAGTTTCTCTAATCTATTTCCATCCGCTTCAGACAACTTGCTTACTACCGGAAGCCCATTTTCATTTTTAGTTTTATTTACTATGTTGTCATACTCTGAAAGTTGGCCGATAGTAATCCCATCTTTTGTAGGTTGAACTTCATTTTGTTTTGGTTTCGCAACATTAGCGGCATCTTGCGCAATGGTTTTTGTACTGAAAAAAAATAATGCAATACCCAGAACAGGAATAACGGCTAATTGTTTGCATAAAGCATTTCGGAATGATTTTGTTTTTGTGATCATGAGTAGTCTTTTTTTTGTTATTGAATAGTTGAACTGGCTTGTAATAAATGAACTTGTTTGCCTGCTTGCTTTTTCAAGCAGCAAAATTTGATAGGCGCTAACATCTGTATATTTATTAGTTACTGCTTCATCAGCTAAGAATTCGTGGTTTAGCAAAAGAGCCTTTCGATATAGAAAAACAAATGGATTAAACCAAAACAGAATTTGAAGAATTTCCACGAATATGATGTCCAATGAATGTTTTTGTTGCACATGGGCCAATTCGTGAAGTAATACTTCCTTTTCAATATTTCCGCTTCTATAATCTTCTACGTTTATGAAAATGTACCCTAAAAAGCTATGTGGAGTTATACTTTGATCAATTAGAATAATCTTACTATTCCGAAATGGAATTGATGAATTAGTCCAGGTTTTTTGTAATACTTTTTTAAGGTTTATTACAAATCTGAAAAATAGTAGTGTTGTAATTGTCACATAGATTGTCAAGATAACAAGCAGTTGGTAATTTGTGTTGCTACCTTCAATTGTTTGTTTAGGGCTTGTGTAATTGGATAGAAGTACTGGGTTGGTGATTGCAT
The DNA here is from genome assembly GCA_041742655.1 of Ferruginibacter sp. GTDB lineage: Bacteria > Bacteroidota > Bacteroidia > Chitinophagales > Chitinophagaceae > Ferruginibacter. Next base: position 8,687 of record JBGSIG010000679.1, read on the forward strand.
TTTCAATTAGTGGAAGAGGCTGTACATATTGAGTAAAAGTAATAAAAGGAACAAGGAATGAAAAGGTCAAACTGGCTAATAAGTAAAACCTGTTAAATCGATGCATTTTTTCTTTTTCTAACAACACTTTGTATACAATTACAAATAGTGCCGAGCAAAGTATTATCTTGATGAGGTAGGTTGTCATTTTTTCTTTCTTTTAATTTCCTGGTCTACAATTTTTTTAAGGTCCTCCAATTCAGATGCAGTGAGATTCGTTGATGTAGTAAAAAAAGAGGCAAACTGCATAGGTGAATTATCAAAGTAGTTTTTAATCATCCCCTTTACATGCTTTGAAAAATAATCTACCTTTTTAACTAAAGGATAGTATTGCCTGGAATTACCATATACAGTATATGCTACAAAACCTTTGTCCTGCATTCTTTTTAATAATGTAGCAATGGTTGTCGTAGCTGGTTTAGGGTCAGGATAATTTTCAATTATGTCTTTCATGAAAATCTTCTCCTGTTTCCAAATAAGCTCCATTAATTGCTCTTCTGTTTTTGATAGCTGCATTATTCTATGTTTATGTATTAAGCTCTACAAATGTAGAGTATATTTTGAAATAAACAAATATTCTTCGAATTTTTTAAAAAAAGGAAAAGCTACTATATACTAGGGGGTGTAGTGAAACTAACGGGAAAAGAACCTTGGCCAACACAGAAAGAATCTACTCGGCTATTGCATAAGGCAATTGACGCAAGGATAAAGAGCATCGGCAATCCTTGCGTCATTCAATACATGCTTTAACTAATTTAAGTGGCCCATTTCACAAATTAGAAATGCTTTTCCAGCAACGTTCAATGAGTCTTAGGCAGGTGGAGAAGTTGCCCGAAAAGAACGTGCTATCAACTTTCTATATATTTATACCCCACCCCTCTTACTGAATGAAAGTATTTTGGATTACGGCTGTCTTCTTCAAAATATTTGCGGAAGTTTAAAATAAAATTATCAATGGTACGGGTTGTTGGATACACATTATAGCCCCATACTGCCTGCAATATTTTTTCCCTGGTTACTACCTCATTTTTATTTTCTATCAGCAGCTTTAACAGCATGATCTCTTTTTTTGTAAGCTCTATCTTTTCGCCATCTTTTGTAGTACACTCCAATGCTTTAAAATTAACCTTGTTTTTACCAAACTGGTACAATTGTTCCAATGGTTTTCTATTTGCAAGGCCGTGACTTTTTTGTACCAGCTTGCTTACTCTAAGTAACAATTCTTCCAGGTTAAAAGGTTTGGTTAAATAATCGTCGGCGCCTTTCTTTAAACCAAGTACCCTGTCGGCACTGCTGTTTTTTGCACTTAAAATTAAAATAGGGATATCGTTATTTTGCAGGCGAATGCTTTCGCACACGCTGATGCCATCCAGTTCCGGAAGCATCACGTCTAATATCATTAAATCAAAATGTTCCTGCTGCACAGCCTTTAAAGCTTCCACACCGTCATCTGCACAGGTTACTTCGTAGTCTTCCAGCTCAAGATTCAGCTTTAGCGCTTCCTGTAAATTTTCTTCATCCTCTACCAATAATATAGATATTTTTTTTGCTGTCATTTTTTTTGTTATCAATTCAATTACTATTGCCTGAATATAATTGTAAAATTACTGCCCACCGGTGTATTATCTGTTAACGAAATAGTGGCGTTATGTTGTTGCACTATTTTTTTTGTAAGATACAAACCCAGGCCGGTACCCTTTGCGCCTTTTGTTGCTTTGTTGCCGGTTCTATAATATTTGTCAAAAACTTTTTTCTTTTCGTCGTCAAAAATACCTTTTCCTTCGTCCTTTACAGAGAGATACACAGCCCTTTCTTTTTGATATAACTGTATCATGATGGGCGACTCTTTAGGAGAATACTTTACGGCGTTGTCGAGTAAATTATTTAATCCCATCTGTAACAGAAGATGGTCGCCGGTTACAAATATACCTTCTGCAATAGTATCAACAATATTGCGCTGTGGAAAACGCAGGGCATAGTCATGAATGCATTCGTTTACCAGTTGGGTAAAGTTTATTTCCTCTTTTGTAATAGTGTACCCGCCAGCTTCTATCTGCGATGCCAGCAGCATATTGTTACAAAGTGCATTCAACCTGTTGGTTTCCTGTATGGTATTTTGCAACAACTTTTGTTGCTGACTGTCTTCCAGTTTTCGTTTTAGCAGCGTTTCTAAATTTAATTTTGTAACAGCTATTGGGGTTTTTAATTCGTGCGTAATGGCCATCATAAAATTTTGCTGCTGCAGTGTTGACAGCAGTTGCCTTCTTACAGCTCTGAAAATAAAAACGGCGCTTGCTAAAATCAATAAAAGAAAAGTGGCTCCTTCGCCGGTGTACTGTATGGTTTTTCTTTTTTCAATGGAGTTTAAATTTTCAATGTCTGCAAAATAAGTGGGGCTATCCATTTTAAGTTGATCCCTTTCAAATTGTACCATTTGTTTATTTTGCAAATTCAGCGCAATAAACCAATATATAAGGGCCGCAACAATGTAGGTGAGTAATATCCAGTACACTACAAAAATTAAGCGCAGGCGTTTTGTTTTAAAGAAAGAAAATTTCATCGTTTTGTTATGCAATTAATAAAGGTAGGGCTTAAAGTCGTGAATTGTTAATTGTGGAATATTTGATATAGAAGAGGCTCATAAGAAGATTGCCCTTGCGATTTTAACAAGACTCAATTTCCTTGTTTCTAACTTTTTATTCGCTTAGAGTTGCTTATTCGTTCATAAATTCCATGTATCATCGCATTTGATGAGAAAATAACCTACACCGGTAGGCCAAAAAACGACACGGTTGCATGGGTAATACTGCTGGAATCGCTTGCGACATTTGTTAGTATGAACGTTCTCACCTTGTTGCAACGATGGATGTTTTTTTTGAAGAAGAATAAAAGTACTATTTACAATGGTTTTTTAATAAAAGAGTCTAATGCCTACTACCAAAAATATCGCACTATCCCTTAGTCCAAAGCAAGTATTTGATCTTGCACAACAGTTGCCGCAAAAAGAAAAAATACAATTGATTGAGTTGTTGGAATTGGAGCAATACTCCGATAACATTCCGGAAGAACATAAAAAAATAGTTCGCCAACGAATTAAAAAATACAATAAAAACCCTGAACTATTAATAGATGAGGTTAAAGCACTCAAAATGATAAATGCATTGTAATGCCAAAGTTTATCATTAAATACGCTCCCGAAGCTTTAGAAGAAATACAACACCATATATTCTATTATAATCAACTATTAGGGAAACCGGTTTAAACAAAATTTACTCGATGCAATCGCCTTGGTGAAAATTAATCCCAATTATAATTCTTTTCGTTATGATAATGTACGCTTTGCTGTGGTGAAAAAATTCCCGGTTGCTGTTCATTATACTGTTGACAATAATATCATAAAAATACAAGCGGTGCTAGCTTTTAAACAAGATGATAAAACCAACTGGAAAACTAGATTTTAATTTTAAGATTATCAACGCTTATTACCCGCCCGACACCCTTGCGCCAATTCTAGACAAACAGTAGCTAAATATTTATTGTTTCCTGATTTTTCGCCCCCAATAAATTGCTAATAACAATAAAAAAAATGAAACAAATACCCCGATACCTAGTACGTCATTTGTATTCTCAGGGATATTGTGTGAGCTAGCTTGGGCAGCAAGCCAAACAAGAAGGTTAAAAATCAAAGCTATAACCGAGACAATCTTTAGACCTGTTATCAAGTTTTTCATACCTAAGTATTCTTATTTCACCTTCTCCACCCGTATTCCTACATTCATAATATCAGTCAACGGATTTTCCCGCATGATCTGCGCAACAGAAAATTTATAGGTTCCGGCCTTGTTAAATTTTACCGGGCCATTGGTGATCAGTTTACGCAGTTCCCAAATATTATCCATTCCTGTTCCTTCCCATCCTGTGGCATCGGTACCCAATTGAAGATCGAATTTTTGATAGCGCATGGTATCTGCAGGCGACTGTGTACCCACATTAAGCCAGATATTATTGTAACGATAAGCATCGGTATGCCGCAATACGATATAAAGGTTGTACGAAGCAGTAGTGTCTTTAATAATAAAATCGAAATCGGGCTTAAAGGAATATTGCCACTCATTTTTAGGGATCACTGCATTCTTTTCAAATACATCCAATTGTGTACATGCACTCAGCCATGCACTTACAGCGATAATTAAAATAAATGCAAAGCATGAACGGTTATGGGGTAAATATGCCTTTGGTGTCACAAAAAAAATTTATACAAAAATATAACTTGTTGTTTATTGAAAGTAAAAATGGCGGTTACAATACATTTAATACCTGCTCCTTTGCCTTCTCCAATTCATCCTTCATGGTAACCACACATTTTTGAATACCGGCATCGTATGCTTTGCTGCCCGTGGTATTTATTTCGCGGCCTATTTCCTGGATAACGAAAGAGAGTTTTTTCCCTTTGGCTTCATCTTTATTATCCAGCAGGCTGATAAAATATTCGCAGTGTTGTTTTAAACGAACCTGTTCTTCATGAATATCAACTTTTTCAATATAATAAACCAGCTCCTGCTCCAGGCGGTTGCCATCATAATTTTCTTTGCCAACATGCTGTTCCAGCAACTGCACAATTTCTTCCCTGATTCTTTTCATTCTGTTGGGCTCTAACAGTACTATCGCTTCTTCCTGTGCATTAATATTAGTGATGCGTTGTATCAGGTCTTTTTCAAGACTGGCACCTTCCTCTATGCGGTGTTTGTTTAATTCACTTAATGCGGTGTGCAGCACGTTTTTAAAATCATTGAAATCATTATCATTTAGCATTTCGTTCGATGGTGTAACCACTTCAGGCAGCCGGATGAGTGCGCTTAACACTGAGTTGGTATCTATGCTCAACTCGCCGGCCAGTTTTTCTATCTGCTGATAATAGGCTTTAATTAAATCGGTGTTGATGGTTACAGGTTTGGAAGTGCCATTTTGTTTGATGGTGATTACGCAGTCTATAGTACCTCTTACCAGTTCTTCTTGTAAAATATTTCTTATTTCAAATTCATAGGGGCGTAACAATGGCGGTAACCTTAACTGCATTTCAAATTGCTTACCGTTAAGCGATTTTATTTCTACCAAAAATGTTTTATCATTTACCGTTTGTTCTGCCCGGCCAAAGCCAGTCATTGATTTAAGCATAAGGTTACTGTTATTTTAAATTAGCTATGTAAAAAGAACCTACAAGTTATAGATAATAAAATCATTTGCCCGATTTATGCAAATCATTTCTGTCGTTAAAAAGCAAATGATATATTTCGCGATTAGTTAAAACCCGCATTTCGCCGGGTTGAAGTGATTCAATATTGCAATTTTCTAAGCGATAACGAATCAACCTCAACGTGGGGAAACCAACCGCCGCAGTCATCTTACGCACCTGCCTGTTTTTACCTTCCGTCAATATTAATTTTATCCAACTTGTTGGAATATTTTTTCTATAACGAATGGGCGGGTTTCTGTCTGGCACAACCGGCGGTAATTTATAGTTGGTTGCTTTACATTTTTTTGTGTGGTATAGTTTTCCATCAACCGTAATGTTAACGCCTTGCTGAATGTTGTTAAGCGCCTGTTCAGTTATTGCTCCGTCCACCTGCACCCAATACTCCCGCTCGTGTGCAAACAATGGATTTAATAATTGATGATTTAATTTTTTATCGTTGGTAAGTATCAGCAATCCTTCACTGTCATAATCAAGTCTTCCTACAGCATACACATCATTAGGTACGTCAAAAAAATCCTTTAGTGTTTGCTTTCCATCGCCGGAGGTAAATTGCGATAGCACATTAAACGGTTTGTAAATGATGCAGTAAAAATTCAAACTCAAATAAATTTCAGGTAAATAAAATTAGATAATTGCCGGGGACAAAACATCTTTCATCACGTTGTATAAATAATAAAGCCCGACATTTGATAGCCAGGCTTTGTTATATTAATGGGTTAGTAAGTACCGGGAAATAAATTTCCTTACACAATATTAAAAAGAATTTATGCTAACCAAAAAAATATTTTCAAAAAATTTATGCACATTTAATATCGTGCTGTGGATAAGGCCTTGCAAGCTTAACAAATTTTACACTGTTTCATGCGCTGCAATTGCAACTTCATTTTTAATTATGTTTTACATTATAAATGATTAGCCCGCTGAAACTACCGCATTTACTGATGTTTCAGCCGATTTGCTTTTTAAGAAAAGTTTTTTCGTAAAAGTTACTACAGCTGGTAGTAATAATTTTAATGCACAACAAATGTTGTGCTTGCCGGCTTTCAACCCTTTAAAGAAAGTAGAAAATATTTTTCCTTGCTGTGTCATTTTTTGCATTTCATTACCAAATTTCTTTACAGCTGTAATAAATAAAGCAGCCTACCTTTGGTAAAATTTTATTTACATGCAATTTCCTTCTCCCGTTTCTATACAATGGATAGCCGATTTTATCAATGCCGAATTGATCGGCAATGTTGCCGGAGAGGCAACAGGCATCAATGAAATAAATAATGTAGCCAGTGGCGATATTGTGTTTGTAGATCATCCAAAATATTATGACAAGTGCATCAACAGCGCCGCAAGTTTTATAATCATCAATAAAACTGTTGAAGTGCCTGAAGGAAAAGCATTGTTGCTGGTGGAAGATCCTTTTGAAGGATACCTGAAAATCGTACAACATTTTTCTCCTTTCATTCCATCTTTAAAAGCAATCAGCGACAGCGCAGTAATTGGAGAAGGAACAGTTGTGATGCCAAATTCTTTTGTTGGCAATAATGTTTCCATCGGAAGAAATTGCATCATTCATCCCAATGTAAGTATTTATGATGGTTGTATTATTGGTGATAATGTAGAGATACATTCCGGCACCGTGATTGGAAGCGATGCCTTTTATTTTAATACAAAAAAGAACCGTGAATTGTGGTACAAAAAAATGCAGAGTTGTGGTATTGTTTTAATTGAAGATGACGTAGAAATTGGGGCAAATTGCACAATCGACCGCGGCGTAAGTGCGGTAACAAAAATTGGCAAGGGAACTAAATTTGATAACCTGATTCATATTGGCCATGATACCGTTATCGGCAAAAACTGTTTGTTCGCTGCACAGGTGGTAGTGGCAGGCTGTGTAATTATAGAAGACGGAGTTACACTTTGGGGGCAGGTGGTTGTAAATAAAACATTAACCATTGGAGAAAATGCCATACTACTTGGCAGAACTGGTGTAGGATCAAGTTTAGAAGGAAACAAAACCTATTGGGGCGCTCCGGCCCAGGAAGCAGGGCTGGTAAAAAGAGAGTTGGTTTGGATAAAACGAATACCACTACTGTGGGAGAAAGTAATGGCCAAACCCTTATCGTAATAATGTAGAAAGAGTAGCGGTGATTGTAATGGTCGACACTCAAAAATCAACAGCATGGCAAAGAAAACAACTAATCTGAACAGCGAAGTAACAGCCTTTTTAGATGAACAGAATCACCCGTTTAGAAAAGAAATTGAACAATTGCGAATTTATATTCTATCGGCAGAAAAGAAATTGACCGAAAACATAAAATGGAACGGACCAAATTATTGTTTTGAAAATGAAGATAGAATTACAATGAAAATTCAACCGCCAAAAAATGTTCAACTAATTTTTCATCGTGGAGCAAAGAAACGGGAACAACCCAAAGACAAATTAATAGAAGAAAA
>JBGSIG010000680.1:0-6778 GCA_041742655.1 Ferruginibacter sp.
CGCTACCAGCAACAAACCACGCCCTATTATGCCGCAGCACGGTTATGGGTAGACGCAATCATTGATCCGGCTGAAACAAGGATGGTTATTGCCGAAGCCATCAATGCGGCCAATCACAACAAATACATAGAAGAATTTAAAATGGGTGTTGTACAGGTGTAAGATTTTGAAGACGGCGGGCTGTCGCCGTCTGGTCTCCGGGCAACGGCGATTTGAACCATTGCTTTATTCATTTTTATTTTATTATTTTCGGGCTTACAGAACTGCTTACTTCTTAAAAATTCCTGCGTGCAAAATACAATACAACTCTATACAGATGGCTCGTCGAGGGGAAACCCGGGGCCGGGTGGCTATGGCGCTATTTTACTTTTTGGCAATCATCGTAAAGAATTATCGCAGGGATATCGGCTCACTACCAACAACCGTATGGAATTGCTGGCGGTAATTGCCGGGCTTGAAGCCATCAAAAAAAATGAACTGCCCGTGACAGTTTTTTCTGACAGCCAATACGTAGTAAACTCAGTTGAAAGAGGCTGGTTAAAAACCTGGGTAAAGACCGATTTTAAAGGCGGCAAAAAAAACAAAGACCTTTGGATGCAATACTACAATTTGGCGAAAAATTTAAACATCAAGTTTGTTTGGGTGAAAGGGCATGCAAACAATGCCCTCAATAACCGGTGTGATGAATTGGCCACCGCCGCTGCCGATGGAAAGAATTTGTTGATTGATGCGGAATATGAAAAAGAAAAATAGCCTGCGAATGTTTGTGCATGAGGTGTAACCTTTTTATAAAAGGTACACCTCTTGAAAAAAACCAACAAAAATGCCGCTACAAAATAGAGGCATTTTTTATAAAGCTTTAAAAAAACTAAAGGTGAATGGCAACAGGCTTTTGATTGAAATATTTGTTGATTATGAAATAACCTCCAAATAAAAGCCCGCTAAAAATAAGTGTTGCATACAAACTGCCGCGATAAAACGGAATAGCCTCAGCATAGCAATGCAGCAAACCTGCCATTGTTTTTGGGTAAGGCAGGTTAACAATATCTAAACCGCCACCGATCCAAACTGCGAAATTCGACAACAGGAAATAAATGGTAGCACCTGCTAGTGAACCCGCAAGAATATGTACAGGGTTCGATTTTTTTATAGCAAACCCAACAACGGTTAACCCTGCAAACAAAATGTAATTTAATAACTGCCCACTGTAAAAGCCCGGCACTGGCGAAAGGTTAAATTGAAATAAGGCCTGATAAATAATGTCAGATACCAGCATCGACAATATGGGCAACAGAAATGCAAATTTTTTATCCTTAACCACACTCCCTGCAAACAGGGCCATGGCTATTTGTGGAGCAAAACCCAACGGCCTTCCCGGTAATATCCTATACAAAGAAGCCATCAATACCAATAACACAAAACTTACAATAAGCGATTTATCTTTTTTCATTTCATTAATTTAATAGTTGCAAAAATAAGTAATAATATCGTGGGGGCAATATTTAGTCGCAACGTTGAAAACCTTCTATCTAAACATTATTATATTTGATAATGGCAAAACATAACCAAACCGGTGTTGCGGGCGAAAAGATGGGCGCCGGGTATTTGATGGATGCCGGGTATGTTATTCTTGAAAAGAACTGGCGGTACAGCCGCAGCGAAGTGGATATTATTGCTTCCAAGAACAACATCTTACATTTTATAGAAATAAAGACAAGGCGAACAAAAAAATTTGGACAGCCGGAAGAACAGGTAGGTAGAAAAAAAATGGAAAACCTTATTAAGGCTGCGGAGCAATACCTCTATCTTCAGCCGCAATGGAATAGGATACAGTTTGATATTTTGGCAGTTTCTATGATTGATGAAATGCCTGTAGAATATTTTTTTATTGAGGACGTGTACCTGTAGTAGCGCCATTTTTAGCCATCGCCTGCATTTTCTCAACCCACTTAAATGTAGCAGGGCAATACTGTATATTTTGGCGATGCACATGCAAATAATCTGTTACTTTCTTTTTGGTAAGATGCGGAAACCCTGCACAGTCTGCCGGACGCACAGGATAGATAGAACATTTGTTATCTGCAAGATTTAAGAATTGGCATGGCTGTTTTTTGTTTTGCCAGTCGCCGTCCTTTTTTTCAAATACCAACCACTTTTCTTTAAATGCTGCTGGTGTCATTTCCAAATGCGCAGAAATCCGTTTGATATCTTTCGGTGTAAAAGTGGGTGTCATCTTTTTACAGCAATTACCGCAGGTAAGGCAATCGATTTCCTGCCATACTTCTTTGTCTGCCTGGTCTGTCATTGCATTGACGCCTTTCGGTGGTTTGTTTTCAAGCCTGGTCAGGAACGACCGCATTGATTTTTTGTATGCCAATACATTTTTTCTGAAAGAGCGAAGATTAACTGTCATTATTGATTTAATATTGCCGGGTTAAAACGAAATTAGCGTAAACAATTCAATAAACACAATTCGGGAACATTTCAAATTGTTTTATCAACCCCATGATGTGGCAAGCATATAAAAAAGGATTTAAGGCATACCTACAGTTGGAAAAATCGCTCAGTGATAATTCTGTAGAAGCCTACCTGCACGACATCGATAAATTGACTACCTACCTGGCGCAAACGGATGTTCTGAAAAAGCCCGACCAAATAGTACTGAAAGATCTTGAAAAATTTGTTCAGTGGGTAAGTGAGCTGGGCCTTACGCCGGGATCGCAGGCAAGGATCATATCGGGACTAAAAAGTTTCTTTAAATACTGTATGGTGGAGCACATCATTACCATCGACCCTTCCGCATTGCTTGAGTCTCCCAAATTAAAAAGGTCGCTGCCCGACATACTGCACTATGATGAAATTGAAAATATAATCGGCCAGTTAGACTTAAGTAAGCCAGAGGGAGGCAGAAACAAAGCAATGCTTGAAACGCTTTATAGCAGCGGGTTGCGTGTAAGTGAACTGGTGAACTTAAGAATCAGCTGCCTGTTTTTTGATGTTGGTTTTATACGAGTGATAGGTAAGGGTGATAAGGAAAGACTGGTACCTATTGGCAGTGATGCCATTAAATACATTAATCTTTACAGGCATAATATTCGTATACACATTGCGGTAAAGGCCGGTAACGATGATATCTTATTTTTAAACCGCCGGGGAAACAAACTTAGCCGGGTAATGATATTTTTAATTATTAAGGACCTTGCCCGGAAGGCCGGCATCAACAAAACAATTTCACCACACACCTTTCGTCATTCGTTTGCCACACATCTTGTTGAAGGCGGCGCCGACCTGCGTGCCGTTCAGGAAATGCTGGGACATGAGAGCATTACTACCACTGAAATTTATACGCACCTTGACAGGGAATTTTTAAGAAATACATTGCAACAATTTCATCCTGCGTTTAAAGCCTCGACGTTTAAAAAATAAATTCGAGAAATTTTTTTATAAGGTATTATCTTTTGGAGTGAATATCGTTTGCTGTTTTGATAGAAAGCGGCCTCTCAATGTCATTGTGTCAAGGAGTATTTTAAGGTTGCTGAGTTTTTGTTCTGTTTTTCTACTAAGGTTTTGTTTTAAACCTAAGTAGAAAAGTTTACTATTAGCAGTCAACCTTATTACCTTTTGGGATTTCTTTTCTTAGTTCGACGTCAATGAGCGGCGGATAAAGTAAACGCCATGCCGGCAATTATTAATTCTTCAAGATAGTAAACTCTACCCTCCTGTTCAATTGCCTGTTGTCATCGGTATCGTTGGCTACAACTGGTTTGGTTTCGCCATAGCCATGAGAAATAATCCTGTATGAAGGAATGCCCATGGCAAGGATGTAATTTACTACAGACCTTGCCCTGTTATCGCTCAATGTAATATTGTACTCATCGCTACCCCTGCTATCGGTATGGGCACTCATCTCTATTTCAATGGCCGGATTGTCGTTCAGCATTTTCACCACCCTATCCAGTTCTACAAACGATTCCGGTCTTAAATCCCATTTATCAAAATCAAAATAAACATTATTCAATCTTACCACCGACCCTATTTCAATCGGCACCAGGTACAGGTCTTTGTGTATTTCTTTGTAGCCTTCTTTTATCAGGGAATCTAAATTTAAATTTTCAGATATCGCAAAAAAATGATCTGCCTGTGCCCTGATAAGATAATTTTTATCGTAAGGCAACACCATTTTAAACGACCCATCCGTTGGATTAGAGACTCCATTGCCGGCGATGGTACCGTCAGGCAACGTTTCATAAATCAGTGTTGAAAAAAGCGGCTCGTTTGTTTTTTTATTGTATACATTTCCACTCACCAATATTACCGGGTCAGGCTTTTCCTTTTCCAGCAATTTTATTCTTACGATATCACTTTCGCCATACGAATCTAACTCTGTGCTCATGTATGCATATTCTCCCCCGGCGTCCATGGTAAAAAAAGTATCCATATCTTCTGTATTGATCGGACTGCCAAGGTTTACCGGTTCACTCCAATTTTGCCAGGTATCATCCTGCCTCCTTGTCATCCAGATGTCCATAGAGCCAAGCCCGCCGGGCCGGTTGCTGCTAAAATATAAGGTTACCCCATCCGGGGCGAGATAAGGAGTTGTTTGATTAAAGTTTTTTAAATTTATTTTCTTTCCAAGGCTTTTAGGTTCAGTCCATGTACCATCTTTTTCCAGGAAGCTTACATACAACTCATTATTTTTTCCTTCGTATTCCTTGGACATATAAAATAATAGCACCTGTCCGTTATTGCCCATACTTGCTCCGTTTTGGCGCCCCCTATCGTACTTACCATAGTTTTTTATCCTTAACCACTCGGGTTTGCTCCAATAGCCATCGCTTTTAAGATAACACATGCTTATGCCATTGCCTGCATAGTCGCCGTTTACAAAGGCATTCCTTATCAATATCCGGTTATTGTCAGGCGAAATCCAAAAGACCGCATTATAATAATAAGTATTTAAAGGATAACCAAGGTGTACACCAGGGCTCCATTTGCCTGAGCTGTCTCTTTCAGAAAACCAAATATCCTGCGAATTGGGAACTTCATTGTACTTTGTATTTTCCGGATGATTTTGCCCAATATAAAACAGCAGGTTTCCATCAGCAGAAACAGTAGGCCGAAGTTCGGGCAACGATGTATTGATATTAGTGCCTAAATTTTCAATTGTAAGAATGGTTTCAGCGGTAATGATATTGTTCTTTTGGGCTACCAGCTTAGCACCGAGTGAATCGCTGTACAAGGGCTGGGCAAAGGTAAACTGCGCATAAAAAACTACAACAATATATGTGAATATATTCTTCAAGAAATTGGACATTTATTTAAAGAACGTAAATAATCAGGTTTGCATATATTTTACCTGCCTTATTTTTTTAGAAACCGAACAAGCTAGCTCATCAATATTCGTCATTCAAATTAATATCCGCCTGACGCTATCTGAAATTTTTAATAAACATATCTTCTTATCAGACAATAATTTAACCAGCTTAGAAAACACACTTTATCTAATAATTTAATATTTTTGTCCGACACATCCCCGCCAATGAAAAAAGATCATTTAGAAAATGCCCGTGAAATGTTCAGAGAATATGCTGCAACGCTATTTTCCTTACCCAACGAAGATTTGGAACGACTTGAAAAAGTAATGCACTATAAAAAGTACAATAAAGGCGAAGTGATATTGCAGGAAGGTAAAGTTTGCAGGCATTTTTGGTTTATAACAAAAGGCTGCTTTAGGGTGTTTGCTTTAGAGCATGGCGTTGATGTAAACGTGAGCTTTTTCTTTGAACAAACTATCGCAAGCGATTTTATAAGCCTGCGACATGAAATACCCTCTCATTTTTTTATTGTGGCTCTTGAAGAAACCGAGGTGCTTTATTCTTACAAACCAGACTATAAGCCGGTGCTGAGTTTTTCAAAGGAGTTAGTATCGCTTACAGCCGAATTTTTTGCACGTAATTTGTTTGATGAAATTGAGCATGGCAATTCTTTTAAATTAATGAGCCCAGAAGAACGATACAATAGCCTGCTCACAACAAGCCCAAAATACTTTCAGAGGATACCCCTCACCTACCTGGCTTCCTACCTTGGTATGAGCCGAAAAACACTCTGCCGTATAAGAAGTCAAGGCGCTTAGCTTTTTGTGTCAATTGACACAGTGCCGGTTTATTTGATGCAATAATTTTGTGTCAAATAAACCGGCATGCTTATTTACAAACCTACCTCTCTTACTTTCAAAGCAGCTATCATTGATAGTGCAGAAGTGAAATTGGTATTGTATACGCATGAAATGGGAGGCCTGGTGCTAACGGCTACGCTCAGTAAACCTGCTGGAAAAGTTTTTTTTGCCATTAGCGAAATTTACCTGGAAAGGTTTGTTGATAACAAGCTAAGCCTGCAACAATTATTTGAATCAGACACTTCGCAATTTGTGACTGTTTTAGAAGAAGATGAATATAAATTATATATGCGCAGCGACGCTGATATTTATTTAAGCAGTGGAGAAAAGCGGTTCTACGAATTTGAAAAAAATAACACTGATAATGCAATGCCTGAAAGCATGCATTTTTAAAAATAATTTGAAGATATTTTTCCTGTGATTTGCCTCCAAAAGCTAAAAAAATGGGATGCCTGTTAAGTTATTAACAGGCTCCATTTTTGAAATTTAAAACGCCCGCTATTTTTTTACTTCAAAAAAATAAACGGTAGATCCCGATCTGCCATCATCGCTAATTCCCTGGATAACTATAGCATATTTCCCCGGCACAACTGAGCTATAAAA
>JBGSIG010000681.1:0-3047 GCA_041742655.1 Ferruginibacter sp.
AAATATTACAACATAATTTTTTACATCAATCAGTAAAAGAAAAAGTTCACTTTTTGAATGCCGTAAATTACAGCAATCAATTTGAAACGTCTATTGTGCCGGTTGTGAATGATGCAAACGACTTTGCCGGCGTTATTACCATAGTTGATTTAATGAAAACCCTGGGCGATTTTTCGGGTGCCAATGCGATAGGTGGCATCATTGTTATGGAAATGGAACGATCTCAATTTTCTATTTCAGAAATAAGCAGAATTGTAGAAAGCAACGATGCCACAATTTTACACCTTAATACCACTATAGACCCTGAAACCGGCCTGTTAACAATTACACTCCACCTCAATAAAAAAGAAATTACGGGTGTTTTAGCTGCATTTGAACGATACGATTATAGTATTATTTTCGATTTTAACGATGGTAAATTTGAAGATAATATTGACACCAACTATCGTCATTTAATGAACTACCTGGATATTTGAGCAACATCTTTGCTGCTAAACAGGCTTACAACAGTGTCCGTTAAAAAACTTCTCCCTTAAAAGAGTGTATTCAATAATGTTAAGTTGTTTTAGCTAAACAACTGTATTAGTCAATTAAATAAAACAGGTTATTTTTACAAGTACAAAACTGTAAGTATTTACCAATACTGAAATAAAATTTTAAGGTTTTAGAGCTTGGATTTTTGAAGGGTAAAATTAGCGTAATAGCTTTTAGCACCTAAAACGAAATTCGTAAACAAATACTAACAAATGAAAATAGCAATATATAGCCGCGGCATTGAAAATGATCAGCATAAAGATATAATGTCTCTTATGGAGGAGCTGAAAACTTATGATGTGGAGCCCGTTTTTTTCCAGGATTTTTTTAATCAATTTTATTCTTCTGTAAATATGGAGGGCAAATACTCCACTTTTAATGCAGCAGAAGATCTTGATGACAGTATAGATTTCGTGATGAGTTTGGGCGGGGATGGTACTCTATTAGATACTGTAACCTTTATAAAAGACAAACGCATTCCGGTATTAGGTATAAATTATGGAAGGCTTGGATTTTTGGCCACCATCGGTAGAGAAGACCTTAATTTGGCAATTAGAGCATTGGTAGAGGGTACCTATGTTCTTGATAAAAGAACGTTAATTCATTTAGATGCCGACTTACCCCTGTTTGGTGATGCCCCCTATGCGTTAAATGAATTTGTGCTGCATAAAAAAGACACATCATCCATGATAAAAATTCACACTTACTTAAATGGCGAATTTTTAAATACTTATTGGGCAGATGGCGTGATAGTTGCTACGCCTACCGGGTCAACTGGTTATTCCCTTAGCTGTAATGGCCCGGTTGTTTTTCCGGATAGCAGCAATTTTGTAATTACTCCTGTGGCTCCACATAATTTAAACATAAGACCTATAGTAGTGGCTGACGATAATATTATCTCTTTTGAAATAGAAACCAGAAGCGATGGATTTTTGTGTAGTATGGACAGCCGCAGGGAATTGGTTTCGAAAGAAGTGCAGCTGGCGGTAAAAAAAGAAAAATTTCCCATCAGCCTTGTGAGGCTAAATGAAAATAATTTTTTGCAGTCTCTACGCAATAAGCTATCATGGGGTTTGGACAAGCGCAATTAAATCGACACCTCTCCGTTATTTATATCTGGCAAACAATCCTTTACTTTGTATTTATGAAAAAGAGTACTCTAACTATATTCCTGGTATTTTTCTTGTTTTCCAGTGCTTTTGCACAATCTGATTTTGGCAAAGTTCAACAGGGCGAATTTGGCTTTACGCTGGGCCTGGCAACTTATTTTGGAGATTTAAATACAAATGTCGGCCTTCATGCAATTAAGCCAGCCATAGGTATTTTTTACAGGCAGCAGTTCAATGATTATATGGGTGCAAAACTGAGTGCACATTATACCGAATTAGGATACAGTGATATTTATAGTAAAAATAATTTTCAGGAAACCCGCAATTTAAGTTTTAATACTGCCCTTGCGGAGATTGCCCTGACCGGTGATTTTAATTTTTTTAAATATATTCCAGGAGATCCGGATCACGCATTTACACCATATGTAACCATTGGTATCGGCGTTTTTAATTACAATCCTTATGCATATTTAAGTGCTCAAAAATATTACCTGAGACCATTG
Source organism: Ferruginibacter sp. (assembly GCA_041742655.1). Lineage (GTDB taxonomy): Bacteria > Bacteroidota > Bacteroidia > Chitinophagales > Chitinophagaceae > Ferruginibacter. The sequence goes on from JBGSIG010000681.1 coordinate 2,147, forward strand.
GGCACCGAAGGTCAAAATATTGCCTACGTAGGCGCCGATGGTAAAACAAGAAAACCATACGGATCAATAGCTGTGTGTTTTCCGATTGGATTGGGCGTAAAGTACAACATCGGTAATAACTTAAACCTTTCTTTCCAAATTGCACAGCGTTTTACAACCACGGATTATTTAGATGACGTAAGTACAACTTATGTAGGCATAGCTAATTTTCCTCCGCAAAATGGCAAACCATCTGTTGCCGGGGTACTACAAGACAGAAGTTTTGAAAAAGGTATGACGATTGGGGTGGAGGGCGTACAAAGGGGCTGGAGCCAACAAAAAGACCAATATTGCATTGCAGAAATTGGTTTGTCATTTAATATTACCACTTACAGATGCCCCACTGCTAAATAATAAATCAGGCGAAGAAGCTGGCCTTTAACATAAAGAAAATAGTATAAAAAAGGGTTCATAAAAATGAACCCTTTTTTTAAATCTGTTTAAACTTTTACCTCGTCGCCGTGGATAACGGAATATCCCGCTTAAGCATCTCGTCCCGGTTGGCAATATCCCAAGCTGTGTAAAATATCATTCGAACCCTTTTTTCATACAGTTCAAAATTTATTTTTTCTACCGTGTCGGTTGGTTTATGATAATCAGCTTTCAGCATTCCATCGTAGAAAAACAAAATAGGCACTCCCTTGCGGGCAAAATTATAATGATCGCTGCGGAAATAAATTCTTTCCTTATCATTGGGATCATCAAATTTATAATCAAGTACCAACTGGGTGTATTTATTATTAGCAGCTTCATTAATAACCGGTAAGTCGCTGCTCAATTTATCGTGGCCGATTACATACACATAATTCAAGCTGTCGGCGGTTTTTCTTTCAGTATCTACCCTCCCCACCATATCGGTATT
>JBGSIG010000682.1:0-19707 GCA_041742655.1 Ferruginibacter sp.
AAGTCGTTTTCCTTTTTTATAATATTTTATCGGGTATAAATCCGGCGTTTGGGTTAATTTATTTATCAGGTTTTTTACAAGTTGAAACATTGGTAAATGGTTATTTTTATTACTTAAGTTTGCCATAGCGTTGGATTTTACTTAGACTGTAACGGCACTTGTTGTATAATATTGCGTAATAAAGTTTACAGGAGTAATTATTTAATACGCCAAAATCTTTCTGTAATACGATACCGCCTGTAAATTTGTTGTTTTCGCCTCCCCAGCCGGCGGGCTGCGTAGCTGGAACGCCACTGCTTTCGCTGCTTTGGAAAAATTTGGCTGCGCCATTTTTCCAATTCCGACTTTGTCGGGACCGTACGGAAAGAGGTGGCGTTCCGAAAAAAAATCGGGACAGGTAATCAAGCTACTGGTGAGAAATAAATGCAATGGTTTGAAGATAATAAGTTATACTGAATTGCATTTGCGAACTAAATAATTATCCTCAAAATTTTATGAGCCTGTTGGCTGCTTCTTCAAGCGTGCTTTCGTTTTTTGCAAAACAAAATCTCAAAACCTGATCGTCTTTTTCTTTATTGTAAAAAACAGACACTGGTATCGACGTCACACCGTATTCTTTGGTAAGCCTTATCGCAAGGTCCTTTTCCCTTTCGTCAGTTACGCCGGCATAACTATATAATTGAAAATAACTTCCGAAACTGGGTAGTGCTTTAAATTTTGTATGCTGCATTAATTGCTGAAAATAGTCTCTCTTTTGCTGGATGGCTTCACCCAGTTGCAGGTACTGCTCTTTTTGGGTAATGAATTTTTCCAAAGCAAACTGTACCGTGCTGTTGCTGCTAAAGCAATTAAACTGGTGCACTTTTCTAAACTCCTTCATCAGTCCTGCGGGCGCTACACAATACCCTATTTTCCAACCGGTACAGTGATATGTTTTGCCAAAAGAAAAACAAACGAAACTTCTTTCCAGCAAATCAGGATACCGCAACATGCTTTGGTGTTGCCTGCCATCGAATATTAAATGCTCGTACACTTCATCGCTCAAAATAAAAATGCCCGTACCTTTTACTATGCTTCTCAATGCTTCAATATCATTACTGCTTAAAACACTGCCCGTTGGGTTATGTGGTGTGTTGAGCATGATCATTTTTGTTTTTGGAGATATCCGGCTTTTTACCAATTGCCAGTCAATAGAATAATCGGGATAAGTAAGCGGTATTAAAACAGGAACCGCTCCATTTATAGTTATGTTGGGTATATAACTGTCGTACGCAGGCTCAAAAACTATCACTTCATCGCCGGGCTGCAGTACGGTGGTGAGTGCTGTGTAAATAGCGTAAGTTCCGCCGGGTGTAATGGTTATTTCTGTATCTGGGTTTATTTTTGCGTTATATAAGAATTCTATTTTTTCTGCCAACCGATCCCGCAAAGCCTGCAGGCCGTTCATGTGCACATATTGGTTATGGCCAGTTTGCATGGCTTTATTTACCAGCTCAATCAATTCTGCATTCATCATAAAGTCCGGATAGCCCTGGCCAAGGTTAATCGCCTTATATTCGGCGGCCAAAACGCTCATTACTGTAAAGATGGTTGTGCCTACAGTTGGGAGTTTACTGTTTATAGAAGGATGGGGCATGGGTTAGTTTCAAATGATTTAATTATTTTCTGCATGCATAAAATTTAAATTAAAGGTATTTTTCTCCCTTATTTCTTTTTATTTCAGCTACATATTCCTTTATTTCCTGCTCCCTGTCTTTTTTGCATATAAGTAATACATCTTCAGTGTCAACCACAATGAAATCATCCAGGCCCTGTAATAAAACCAGCTTACTATTTGGGGCGTGTACAATATTTTTTGTGGCATCCATTATCATTACATTGTCGCCGGTTACAGCGTTCTCCAGGTAATCTTTTTCCAGGTTGTCGTAGGCGCTAGCCCATGTTCCCAGGTCGCTCCACCCAAATGAAGAAGGAATGATATACACATTTTCTGCCTTTTCCATTATACCATAGTCTATCGAAATATTTACGCATTGAGGGTATATTCGTTCAATCGCTTCAGTTTCAGCTTCTGTAAAAAAATTTGCTTTTTCTGCATCAAACACTTCGTGTAATTCCGGCAAAAAAGTTTCAAATGCTTTTACTATATTTTTTACCTGCCATACAAAAATGCCTGCGTTCCATAAAAAATCGCCGCTTGATATAAATGTTCTGGCCAATTCTTTATCGGGCTTTTCAGTAAAAGTTTTTACTTTAAAAACATTTTCGCTTACTGTTTGCTGCTCATATTGTATGTAACCATAGCCAGTGTTGGGATGGGTAGGTTTGATGCCTAATGTTAGCAATGCTTTTATATGACTTGTAAAATGCAGTGCCTGCATACACGTTTTTTTAAATCCCTCGGGATCGAGAATAATATGATCTGCAGGCGCACAAATTAAATTGGCATTTGCATTTAGCTGGTTCAATTTATATGATACATAAGCTATGCAGGGTGCAGTGTTTTTTCGTGAGGGTTCACACAAAATATTATCCACGTTTAAATCCGGCAATTGGTCTGCAACAATGTCTTTATACTGGGTGGATGTTACAACATAAATATTTTCTTTTGGAATAAACAGTGCAAAACGATCGTAGGTAGATTGAATCAATGTTCTACCGGTATTCAAAATATCTAAAAACTGTTTTGGGAAATCTGTTCGGCTTAGCGGCCAAAACCTGCTGCCAATACCCCCTGCCATGATTGCTACGTAATTGTTTTTGTGCATTAGTTGAATATGTTTTTAACAAATTTATTTAAATGATATTGCATTGGTCAAATACCTATATAATACCCTCCCGTATCAGATCGTGCAAGTGAATAATGCCTGCATAACGTTTGCTTTGCTGCACTATCAGTTGACTTATGTTTTTCGTCTTCATTGATTCCAATGCATCCACAGCCAATACTTCAGCATCTATAGTATAAGGGTTTTCAGACATAATATCTTTAGCCTTCAACAGGGAAAAGTCGGTAGTTTTTTCCAGCATGCGGCGCAAATCTCCATCTGTAATAATGCCCGCAATGGTATTATCTAACCCGGTTACAGCAGTTACACCCAAACGTTTTTTAGTCATCTCTACAATTACCTGATTGATTGTGGCGTCTCCTGAAACAGCCGGCTTTTCGTTTTGCGATGCCAGGTCTGCAACTCTCAAAAATAATTTTTTTCCCAACATTCCCCCAGGATGAAATTTAGCGAAATCAGCCGTGCCAAATCCTTTCAACTGCATAAGGCAAATTGCCAAAGCATCGCCCATTACCATTTGTGCGGTGGTGCTTGTTGTTGGGGCAAGGTTGTTGGGGCAGGCCTCCTGGTCTACAGTAGTATTTAAGACAATATCACTTTGCACCGCTAAAAAAGAAAAAACATTTCCAGTGATAGCGATTAACGTGTTACCAAAATTTTTTATTAATGAAACCAACAATTTAATTTCAGGGCTTTCCCCGCTCTTACTTATAATAATTATTGCATCTTCTTTTTGCACCATTCCCAAATCGCCATGTATGGCATCTGCTGCGTGCATAAATAAAGCGGGAGTTCCGGTGCTGTTAAAAGTAGCAACAATTTTTTGAGCTACAATGGCCGTTTTTCCAACACCACTAACTACCAGTCTGCCTTTCGCAACTGCAATGTGTTCCACAGCTTTAACAAAACTATCATCAATAAATTCTTTTAATTTGATAATAGAATCCGCTTCTAACTGAACAGTACTGAGCGCTGATGATATGATGCCATTCTTACTCATTGTTGAAGGCGCAAACCTACTTTAAATAGACGATAACACAAAAGGTGAACAGTAATTGTAATGGGTGCATTGAATTGCTACCCTTTTTTAAGAACATAAGAATAAGTAAATAGCCGTTAAGATGTTAAGCTATAACAGAAATAAAAACGTCTTACCGCCTTAACGGCAAAACTACTTTAAATACACTCTGTTGTATTTAATATTAAAAAAATGATTACCTTAAATGATGGTTGAAAAACCTGCTGATTAAAAATTGCAGGCGCATTGAAGTAACTTTACTATTCTTTAAAATTTAAAGCGGGTAAATGATATTTATTTTTAGCCATAATTTTTTTAAAGTTCATGTAAATTTTTAACAAGCGTTAAGGAGAAGATATCAATATGGCCGTAGTAAAAAAACCAAAAAAAGCAATTTCAATTGCGGGTAAGGAAAAGCAACCGATTAACAACCCGGGAGTAAAAGCGATTAATAAAGAAAAAAATTTAAACCTCACAAGCCAGTTACAGGAGTATTTTGGATTTAACGAGTTTAAAGAACCGCAGGAAACGATTATCAAAAATTTATTAAGTGGTAACGACGCCCTGGTAATTATGCCTACAGGCGGAGGTAAGAGTTTGTGTTACCAGCTGCCGGCAATTATCAGCGAAGGGTGTGCCATTATCGTGTCGCCATTGATTGCATTAATGAAAAACCAGGTAGACCTTGTGCGTAGTTATAGCAGCAAAGATGATGTGGCTCACTTTTTAAACAGTACCCTCAACAAAGGGCAGCAAAAAATTGTAAAAGATGATCTTACTACAGGCAAAACAAAGATGTTGTATGTAGCACCGGAAACGCTCACCAAGGAAGACAATATTGAGTTTTTTAAAGACCTTAATATTTCTTTTTTTGCTGTGGACGAGGCACATTGTATTTCAGAATGGGGCCACGACTTTAGACCGGAATACCGAAGGCTTAGGGAAATGATGGAATTAATTAGTCCTGATGCGCCCATGATTGCATTAACGGCTACGGCTACCCCAAAAGTTCAGAGTGATATTTTAAGAAACCTTGGGTTACGCAATCCTAAAATATTCATCTCCTCGTTTAATAGGGCTAATTTATTTTATGAAATTTTGCCCAAGATAAATAAGGATCAAACCGTTAAAAGCATTGTTCGTTTCATTTCGCAAAACAAGGGCAAAAGCGGTATCATTTATACACTTAACCGAAAAACAACTGAAGAGCTTGCCGACATGTTAATGGCAAATGGTATTAAAGCAGTTGCCTACCATGCAGGCCTGGATAGCAAATTACGGGCGGAACGACAGGACCTTTTTTTAAATGAAGATATGCAGGTAATAGTGGCTACCATTGCATTTGGAATGGGTATAGATAAACCCGATGTTCGTTTTGTAATACATTATAATATCCCGAAGTCAATTGAAAACTATTACCAGGAAACAGGCCGTGCCGGAAGGGACGGCATGGAAGGAAAATGCATTTTGTACTACAGTCACAAAGATGTGGCCAAGCTGGAGCACCTGATGAGAGATAAGCCGCTAAGTGAACGAGAAGTAGGTGCACAATTGATTAATGAAACGGTAGCCTATTGCGAAAGTTCTGTTTGCCGGAGAAAAATATTATTAAATTATTTTGGAGAAGAATATGATACAGAGCGATGTGCCAATAAAATGTGTGACAACTGTAATAACCCCAAAGAATTAATAGAAGCCAGCACTGAAGCCCTGCAGGTATTAACCGTTGTGAAAGGATTGGATGAGCAATTTACCATGGATTACCTGATGCATATTTTGAGAGGCAAGCCAAATCCAAAAGTGAAAATGTTCAGGCACGATGACAGGGAGTTTTTTGGAATTGGCAAAAGCAAAGATGAACATTACTGGAATTCGTTAATGCGCCAGATGTTGCTGAACAGGTTGATGCAAAAAGATATTGAAGACTATGGTGTTTTAAAAATTACCAAAAAGGGGCAGGCATTTTTAAAGAAGCCGGCATCTTTTAAAATAGTATTAAACAATTTATTTGAAGAAGCAGATGGAGATGATGATGAGGTGGCTCCTGCCACAGGCCCAATAGTGGCGGCAGATCAAAAGCTAATAGAATTGCTGAAAGACCTGCGCAAAAAGGTGGCCAAAGAAAAGAACTTGCCGCCTTTTGTTATTTTTTTAGAAGGAAGCCTGGAAGACATGGCCACAATGTATCCTGTCAGCATTGAAGAGCTGGAAAAATGCCAGGGAGTAAGTAAGGGTAAGGCAATGCGGTATGGCAAAAAATTTGTTGACCTGATAGTAGAATACATTGGAGAAAATGAGGTGCAAAGACCTGATGATTTTGTGATGAAGGGCGTAGTGAACAGGAACAACAATAAAATTTTCATTATCCAAAATGTTGACAAAAAAATTCCGCTGGAAACAATTGCAAAAACAAAAGACCTCAGCACTGATGAATTGCTGGAAGAAATGGAAACAATTGTTGCTAGCGGAACGAAATTAAACCTCGATTATGCCATTAATGAGTTGGTAGACGAATATGAACAGGAAGAAATTATTGATTATTTTAAGTCCTGCGAAACGAGCAGTCTGCAAGTGGCCCAGGAGGAGTTGGCAGACAGTAGTTTTAGTTGGGAGCAGTTAAAAATAATGCGGATTAAGTTTTTATGTGTCTACGGTAATTGAGGCTGTAGAATAATTATAAAGTGAAACCGAAGAATATAATACTTCGGTTTTTTTAATCATTTAAATTGTATTTGGCCTTGTGTCATCTCATTTTTAATTCTTAATTTTCCTGCTGTCAATACGCTCAAAAAACATTTTTAATTTCTGTAGATGAATCGTAAAAGTAAATACTATATACAAAAGATCTTATTGCCTTTTAATGTTAGCCGGACCAAAGAGATTGTAAAAGTGAATCCCACAAGGGTTCCGCAACGTGAGGAAGCAAAGGCTATAAAGATTTACGTATTTGATTATACCAGCGAGATAGTAGAAGAAAAAAGACTCGATAATATTGAAGAATGTTACCCCTACTTAACCAATAATAAATTAACGTGGATAAATGTTGATGGTATCCGTAAATCGAATGTGGAGGCTTTGTGCAACCATTTTGGAATACATCCACTGATACAGGAAGATATTCAAAGCGTTGGCCAACGGCCAAAAATGGAGGAAATAGAAAATGTGTTATTCTGCATTTGTAATATGCTTTTTTACAATGAGCATTTGTATAAAGTAGAACACGAGCAAATCAGCATTGTGCTCGGTAAAAATTTTGTACTTAGTTTCCAGGAGGAAGCTGATAAAGATGTATTTAACTCAATACGTGATAAGTTAAGAATTGCTGGCAGTAAGCTACGACAGAGCGGGCCGGATTACTTGTGTTACGCTTTGCTGGATATGATAGTGGATAATTATTTTTTGGTAATGGAAAAATTGGGAGAACGGATTGAAAATATAGAAGAAGAAATACAAAACAGTGCCAACAGTAGTGCCCTGGCAAAAATAAATTTACTGCGCAAAGAAATGATTATCCTAAAAAGAAGCATAGCACCTGTAAGGGAAGTAATCAATGGATTTATACGCACCGATAGTGATTTAATTGAAGAGCGTACCTTAAAATATTTCAAAGATATTTACGATCACATCATCCAGGCAAATGACCTGTCCGAAAACTATCGGGATATTACCATGAACCTTCAGGACCTTTATTTGAACAATGTAAACCTGAGGATGAACGAGGTGATGAAAGTGATGGCCATTGTAACTTGCCTGTTGGCGCCGGCAACAGTTATCGGCGGAATATTCGGAATGAACTTTGAAAAAATACCGTGGTTGCACAATCCCAGGGGATTTTATGCTGCTGTGGTGATCATGCTCATTATCCCGCTGTGGATGCTTATAATGTTCAGAAGAAAGGGCTGGTTTTAATTACAAAATACTTTTTATTGCCTCAATTGCCTTTTTAAAACGTTCCTCATAATTACCATTGATATCTACCCATGGCACTTGCTGGTTTACCATAATATCTTTGTAATGATGATATAGTTTTTTTCTTGATATTAAATCGGGATATTCCCTAAGCTCATCTTTTACCCACGGCAAGTCAACATTGCAAAGTAAATACAGGTCATATTTTCTTTCAACAATTTTATTTAATATCCAGTGATGGCACTTGCCAAAAACAAATTCGCACCAAACTTTCATTACATACATGTCTGTGTCAATACAAACCAGCATTTCTTCAGGCTTTACAATGTTGGGCGGCGTATTTTGCAAACTTAACAACTGCTTTTGTGTAACAAGTTCTTCCCCCTCAAGTTGGCCTTTCGCAACTTCCAGTAAATTTTCAAACGTGTAGTCTGTACCGTTAGTTAATAAATATTCTCTTGCATATTCTGCTACCCAGCCCGCATTAAAATATTCTGCTAATTTTTTAGACAAGGTAGTTTTACCGGTGCTTTCGGGCCCAATAAGTACAATTTTTTTCAGCATATTTATTTTTTATTCCACATCGGTTTTGTTTTTAATACCTTTTTATACACTTTACAGGTTTCGTCGTGGGCGCCCGGCAAATACCCGGCACTCAATAAAAATTCATTTACTATTTCACCACCAGTAAACCGAAATGTTTTTTTAAAATGCTTTGTCCATTCTTCTTTGGTTTTAGGATGATGTTGCTCTAACCAATTTTTAAACGATCCGAATTCCTTTTGCAGTACCAAAATCGTTCGGGCATTTTCTATGGCTGCATTTACTTTAAGCCTGTTACGAATGATACCTGCATCAGCTAACAAACGAGCTACATCAATATCGTTGTATGCAGCAACTTTCTTAATATTAAAGTTATGATAGGCCTTTCTAAAAGTTTCCTGCTTTTTTAAAATCGTTGTCCAGCTTAGCCCGGCCTGGTTTATTTCCAATATCAGCCTGCAAAACAATTCATTGTCATCCTCTATAGGAAAACCATATTGATTATCGTGATAATCTTTGTGAATGTCCTGGTCATCAGCTTTCATAAACTGGATAGCCTGGCAATAAGTAGTAGGTTTAATCATGCAGCAAATTTAATGGACTGTTCCGTTTCTTTTCTTTTTAACCATTCAAATAATCCGGCAAAAGCCATTATTAAAAGTATGATGTAATATAAACTGGTAAAGACATAATGTTTTACAAAATATAATGGAATTGATGCTGTGTTCGTCGCTATCCACCAGTACCAGCTTTCTACTTTTTTCCTGGTCATTAACCACATTCCAGTAAAAGCTGTAGCCGAAGCAAATGCATCAGCCCATGGAATAGCGGCCGGTGCAAAATCTCTTTTTAAATAAGTAAGTGAAAAATATATCACAACAAAAAAAACTGCAAAAAAACCCAACTGTTGTAACCATTCTTTTTTTGATGAAGAAGTAATTTGTAAAACATGATGCTGTTGCTGATCTTTTTTTGACCAAAGCAGCCACCCGTAAATACTCATGATAGTATAATAAATATTTACGCTGGCTTCACCTAGTAGCCCCATTTTAAAACTTAAATAAACATAAATAGTGGTGTTGATCAGCCCGGTTGGGTAAACAAGGATATTTTCCTTACGGCTATACCAAACGCTGGCAATACCGGTAAATACCGCCACGTATTCATACCATTTAGTATGGCTGATATCTGTTACAAATTGCTGGTAAATTTCTGTCAGGCTCATATTTACAGTTACGGTGGTCAATTTATAACATTATCTTTAAATGAATCAACGATTTAAAAAACAGTTGAATGATAAAAAGAATTAGCTTGGTAATAATGATCATTTTTTACCTGTTGGCCGGCATCAATCATTTTTTACACCCGCAAAGTTATTATGTATTGGTTCCTCATTATTTGCCATTTCCGCATTTTATAAACGGTGCAACTGGGGCAGCAGAAATTACCTTTAGCTCGTTGTTGATTTTTCCTTCAACACGAAAACAGGGGGCTGTGGGCATTGTTGCATTATTGATGCTTTTTATACCTGCCCATATTTACATGATACAGCGAGGAGGTTGCATGAGTGCCGAACTGTGCATACCAGTTTGGCTTGCATGGGTTCGTTTATTTCCTTTGCAATTTATGTTGATTTCGTGGGCCAGGTTTCATGCCAAATAAAAAGCACCTCTTTTTGAGATGCTTCGATTATCTATCTAAAACTTTTCCTTAGCCCGAGCATTGAAATATTCCGCTTCTGCTACAACCTCTTTTACCTCAGCAATCATTCTTTTCATCATTCCTTCAATACCCGCCTTTAATGTAATCATGCTGGATGGGCATCCGCTGCAACTTCCCTGCAACATAAGATTCACCTTTCCATCTTCATAACTTTTAAATTGAATGGCACCGCCATCCATTTCAACTGCAGGTTTTACATAATTTTCTAACAACTCCTTGATACGTTTTACTACGTCATCGTCATCAGCGCTAACCTCGTTGCTGCTTTCGCTCTTCATACTTGCAACAGCTTCCTCATTTACCACCACTTTTCCTTCTTCCAGGTATTCCTTTAAAAAAAGTTTGATTGCAGGTATTACATCCTGCCAATCGTCAGTATCCATTGTTTTTGTAAGCGTTACAAAATTACTTGCTATAAAAACAGATTTAATAAAAGGAAAAGAAAACAGTTCCTGCGCTAGTGGCGAGGGAGCAGCGGTTAACTCATCCTGGAAATCGATGCTCTTTCCAGGGTATAATAATTTATTCGCCACAAATTTCATTGTCTCGGGGTTAGGAGTCATTTCTGTATAAATGCTAATAACCGGGTTGCCTGTTTTAATCATAAAATGTATTTAAAAATTTCGATACAAAGGTAATAGAATACAAGAACAATGCCCCGAATGCATTCAACAATTATGGCATGTTTGCATTAATTACCAATTTCGAAAACCAGCATTTTTCATTATTCCCGGTTCTGCATCTATCAATGCTATTTTTTTACGCTAACGATAATATACTTCCTCTTCCTTTCATTTTCATCGCGTTACCAAAACCAAGTTTCAATATTTGGGTCAGATATCACTGGGTAAATTATTTTGAGCCGCACAGAAACTTTTTAATTTAAAGGAAGGTATAATTTTAACACGTAAAGTACTTATTATGATTTTTAATTTATATGAACTCGTTAAGGCCAAACCGGAATATTTTAAACAATTGACATGTAAAGATGTGCTGGTTACGCAATATGATTGCCTGCAGGTTGAGAAAATGCAGGATATTTATTCCCAAAAGAATTTTATTGCCTACGTTATAAGCGGCAGGCGTATTTTTTTTCGGCAAGACTCCAGCATTGAAATGACAGAAGGCAAATGTGCATTTGTAAAAAAAGGCGGCTGGCTTGCAAAAAAGGAACCGTCCGAAGGTTGGTGCGTACTAACCTTTTTTATACCTGATAATTATCTCAAACAGTTTTTTGCGGATTACCGGACAAGCCTTCCTTTAAAAAATATCAACCGGCAGGCTACTAAACAAATGATTGAATTGGATGTAAATGAAACTACTAGAAATTTCTTTAATTCAATGGCTGCTTACTTGCGACAAATCCACCCTCCCACAGAAACCCTGCTTGAATTGAAATTCAGGGAAATGCTTTTAAGTATTCTTAGCAATATTGCCAATAAAGAACTACTTAATTACCTATTATCTATTGCCGACTGTGAAAGGGTATCTTTAGAAGAAATAATGGAAGCCAATTATACCTATAACCTTCCGCTGGCAGAATTTGCAAAAATTGCCCAAAGAAGCCTTGCTTCATTTAAAAGAGAGTTTTCTGTAATTTTTAATACATCTCCCGGTAAATGGCTAATGCAAAAAAGGCTTGATTATGCCAGCCTGCTTTTACATATCTCGCAAAAAAGTGTACATGAAATAGCTTTTGAAAGCGGGTTTGAAAACAGCACCCATTTCAGCCGGGTATTCAAAGCTAAATTCAACGTTTCACCCCTTGCTTACAGAAAAAGCGGCAATATCCAACCATTGAGCCTCATAGAAACATAGTTGAGCCGTACAACAAACATATTCATAACTGCTGTTTCTACTTTGTGTTGAAATTGTTTTTAACCTATAAAATAAAGTTATGAAAAAGACCCCGTTCATTTTTTTTATGGCTGCGATAGCTTTTGTTATAGCAACCACTGCACAAAGCACGGTTTCAATAACCGAACCAAAAGTAATTGTTGATAATAATAAAATAAAGGTTACTGAATACAGCGGTATGCCCGGTAAAGATGTTTGCGGCAAAGAAAAACATATTCATCCGGCTCATCTCACTGTCGTATTATCACATGCTTCTGTTAAAATAACAACTGCTGAAGGGAAAATTATTGAGCAAAAAGTACCGGCTGGAGCAACATTCTGGAGCGAAGCCGAAACACATACAGTAGTTAATGCAGGTAAAGAGGCAATTCATATTTACATAATTGAGCCGAAATAATTTATACTGTTATTACATATCCACGTTCCGTTGTATTTGCACCATTGGATATTTTTTAGTCAGCGGAAGAATATGCAACTTTAAAATTTGTTACCAACAGGCAACATAACTTTTACTTCTAAACATCCCGACAAAATACCTTTCAATCCAACCCTGTAAATATTACTCAACTATTCGAAGCTTGGCATAATTCAACATAATCTTCTTTTCACCATTCAGTTCAAATTGTACCGTTGCAATGGGATTATGGGCTGCACCTTCCATTTTTATTACATCGCCAAACCCAAATTTCTGATGTTCTACTTTTTGGCCGGCTTTTAAGTTACTGGTATCGCTTGGTGCAAAATCGGCTGTGGGCGTATGTTCTTTGGTTTGTGGCCGGGTAGGGATTAAATATGCGGGCTTGCTTTTTTCTTCTTTTTTAAACGGATTTTCGTGGGTTTTGTAATTGCTGCCGCCGGCCCCCATTCTGTCAAAGGAACTTCCACCCCAGTTATTGTCGTGACCAGACTGGTTGCGGATACCGCCACCGGCAAAACTTTTATCTATAAAATCTGCGGGCATCTCGTCAATAAAACGGCTTGGGTCATTTTGTTGCAATTGGCCAAAACGGTAACGTGCGTTAGCGTATGTTAGCCAAAGCCTTTTCTTAGCTCTTGTTATAGCTACGTAAAATAACCGTCGCTCTTCTTCCAGTTCTTCCCTGGTATTTATGCTCATGGCGTTGGGAAACAAGGTTTCTTCCAAACCGCCCACAAAAACGCAGCTAAATTCAAGGCCCTTTGCCGCATGTATGGTCATCAGTTTCACACTGTCTGCGTCGTCCTTATCGATATCCGTATCCGTTAGCAGGGTTATTTGTTGCAAATAGCTGCCCAAACTTTTATCACCCACTTCGCCATCTTCTTCATTCATCGGCGTTTCAGTAAACTCCTTGATAGAGTTTAGTAACTCCTGTGTATTCTCGTACCTAGCAAGGCCCTCGGTAGTTTTATCATTAAACAATTCTTTAATAATTCCGGTACTCTTTCCAACAATAACCGCCAGGTCGTAAGCATTCTTTTTCAGCAACTCACTCTGGAACATCTTTATCATCATCACAAAATTATTGATGGCTTCCAGTGTTCCGGCCTTATACCCAAACGAAGAAGCGTTCATCAATACTTCCCAGGTGGTAAGATTATTTTCGTTTGCAGATAGTATTGCCCTATCCATACTTGTTTTACCAATACCTCTTGTGGGATAGTTAACAATACGTTTTAGTGCTTCTTCATCCTGGGGGTTTACGACCAGCCTCAGGTAAGCAATAAAATCTTTTACTTCTTTGCGCTGGTAAAACGATAGCCCGCCATAAATTCTGTAAGCAATGTTCATCCGTCGCAGGCTTTCCTCGTATGCACGGCTTTGTGCATTGGTTCTATATAAAATGGCGAACTCACTATTGAAAAAATGATTGCGCAATTTTTCTTCCTTAATAGTATCTGCCACATATTTCCCTTCTTCGTTATCCGTAGCAGTACGTACCAGCTTTATTTTATCCCCCGTCCTATTATCAGTCCAAAGCTTTTTGGGCAATTGGTTTTTATTATTACCAATAATCTCGTTGGCAACGTTTAAAATACTTTTTGTGCTGCGATAATTCTGCTCCAGCTTCACCACTTTTACATCATCATAATCCCGCTCAAACTGAAGGATATTTTCAATGGTTGCGCCACGAAAGCTATAAATACTTTGAGCATCATCGCCCACCACGCAAATATTCTCGTGCATGGCACCCAGCAATTTCATTATCTCATATTGCGAGGTATTGGTATCCTGGTATTCATCTACCATTATGTATTTGAACTTGCGCTGGTACTTACTCAGGGCATCGGGGTGATTTTTTAATAGTAAGTACATTTTATATAACAGGTCATCAAAATCCATTGCCCCATTTTTAAAACAACGGTTAGCATAGGCTGCATATATTTTTCCAATCATAGGCCTGTTAGCCCTTGCGTCTTCCTGCTGAATAGTGGGGTCATTAATATACTCTGCCGGGCCTATTAAACTATTTTTGGCACTCGAAATTCTGTTGTACACCGTGTTAGGCTTATAATAAGCCGGGTCAAGTTCCAATTCAGTGAGAACAGTCTTTATTACACTTTTGGCGTCGTCTGTATCATAAATGGTAAAATTATTTGGATAGCCTATCTTATTTGCCTCAGCTCTTAAAATTCTGGCAAATACACTGTGAAAAGTGCCGATGTACAAATTGCGGGCTTCCGAATTGCCAAGCACTTTTTCCACCCTTTCTTTCATTTCTTTAGCCGCTTTGTTGGTAAAGGTTAGGGCAAGAATATTAAATGCATCAATACCGTGAGCGCCCATCAGGTGGGCAATACGCGTGGTAAGTACTTTAGTTTTTCCGCTTCCGGCGCCGGCAATAATAATAATTGGGCCATCCTTATGCAGCACCGCTTCCTTTTGTGGCTCGTTCAATTCATCTAAATAATTTCGCATCCGGCAAAGTTAAGCATAGCGGTTTTGGCAATAGGTTGGTGTGAGAAAATATTTACTTATTGAAAAAGAAATGCAACACGCTATTTTCAATAAAATGATGAATCAATTGAAAAAATGCTTCAAATTCATCCCCCTATTTTGTTGATAATTAATTCAATTTCGCTTAAAGAAAATTAAACAGTTTTAAAAAAATGGGGGCAAAAACTAACACTTTGCGGTATTGATGTTTTAGATAAAGTGTCGTCTCTTTGTAAAGTTCAGATAAGAGTGCGACCCCTTTTGTTGCCCAAAGAATAAATTTTTGCCCGTTTTTCCATCCGACTTTACCTTTTGGAGGATATATTAAAAATTCCTTCTTATAATGAACATTCCCCATCCCTAAATTAATAAGGATGGGGATTTTTTTGATGTAATACAGCATCTTAAAAATGGATGAAATTGATGGAACTAAATATTTTACTAAAATAAAACTAAATTTATTAGTGTTAATAAAAGAAACCTATTATCTTTGAACTCCGATATAATTTTACAACTCAAAACCAGATACATCACCCAAAAAAGCAAAAACAATGAGTAACACTAACGCAGAAAAAATAAAGGCACTTAAATTAACGATGGACAAAATCGATAAAGATTTTGGCAAAGGGTCGGTAATGATAATGGGAGATAAACCCCATGTAGAACAGGAAGTAATATCGACAGGATCTTTGGGGCTTGATGTGGCATTGGGTATTGGTGGCTTGCCAAAAGGGCGAGTAATAGAAATATACGGCCCGGAAAGTAGCGGTAAAACTACCATTGCTACGCATGTAATTGCGGAGTCACAAAAAAAAGGTGGTATGTGTGCATTTATAGACGCAGAGCATGCGTTTGATGCTGCTTATGCAAAAAAGTTAGGGGTGGATATTGATAACCTGCTGATATCGCAACCGGACTATGGCGAACAGGCTTTGGAAATAGCTGACCGTTTAATTTTGTCAGGCGCCGTAGATGTAGTGGTGATAGATTCTGTTGCCGCTTTGGTACCGAAAAGTGAATTGGAAGGAGAGATGGGCGATAGTAAAATGGGGCTGCATGCAAGATTGATGAGCCAGGCCTTGCGTAAATTAACTGCCACCATATCAAAAACAAATTGTTGCTGCATTTTTATTAACCAGTTAAGAGAGAAAATAGGTGTAATGTTTGGTAATCCGGAAGTAACCACCGGAGGAAATGCTTTGAAGTTTTATGCATCAGTACGCCTGGATATTCGGCGCATGGCACAAATAAAAGACGGCGATTCGGCAATTGGCAACAGGGTAAAAGTAAAAGTTGTAAAAAATAAAGTAGCTCCTCCTTTTAGAACAGCCGAATTTGATATCGTTTTTGGAGAAGGCATTTCTAAAAACGGAGAAATAATAGATATGGGGGTAGAATTGGGTATTGTGCAAAAAAGCGGAAGCTGGTTTAGTTACGATGCCAATAAATTAGGGCAGGGCAGAGATTCGGTAAAACAAATACTGATGGATAATCCCGAAATGGCAAAAGAAATTGAAACAAAAATAAGGGCTAAAATAGCAGAGATGCAGGCCGTTTAAAAAATTGGTTTTTCTGGGTTAGTAAGTATAAAGCCATTCCGAAAGGAGTGGCTTTTTTAGGTAATGATAATATATACCACTTAAGAATCCTTTACTGCCCTTTCCACTTCGGCAGCATCGGTAAGGTCGGCAGGCATTAACGCATCGGCAGCATTTACTTTTTTAGGATTTTTTACTAACCAAGCGGATGCTGTTGGAGTAGGTAGTAAAGGCTTTTGCCCTTTCGTTGGCAATTACGCCACCTGCACCTGAGATGCTGTGCATGTTGTTTGAAGTACTCATTTTTTTCGTTTTAATTTTTCAAGAACGATGCAAAGATGAGCAGTATACATGAGCAAAAAAGTTCACTAAAGTTGATAAACCACGCGGCCCTATTTTTTAGTATACGGTTGCGGATCCTGCTTAAAGATTATTGCTCTATGCCAAGGTGGAAGCAATATAATGTTGAGGAATTAATTTGGCAACCTTTAGCCGTTCTTTTAATAAAGATAAATAACGTTCCTCTGGACGCTGGCAAATGAAACAGTTTTGCCGGGAAAGCTGAAAATTTTACAAATTCCCTAATATTAACCTGTAAAATTTAGCAGCCGCTAAATTTTCATCAGCCAGTTTTTCCTGGTCATGCGGATTAAAAACAAGCAGAGTACTATCGCTTAAATGCATGGATATTTAAAAAGCTTGACTTATTGGTTGAATAAGAAGTATGGTCGCCCATTAAAGTTGGTGCAAAGTAAGAATAAATTGTTATTTCTTTGGCGGCTGTATCAATTATAAAACTCCCGAAATGCCCTTCTAATACAAAAGCAACCCCGTCAGCTCCTTTTCCTTCATTAATGAAATAATTTCTTTTGCCAATTCAACAGTTGTTCCCAAAGCAATAATCTTATCAGCATCAACATCTTCAAGTTTTAAGAACAGTTGTATGATATCTTTTACAGTTGTCATTTTGAAATGGCCGCTATAGGCCGAAAACGAATGAGTTGTATTTTTCCAACTGCTATTTTTTTTTGGTTAATTTACTTCGGTTACTTTATCTCCCACTAAAAACACATCATTTATTTGTAATAATTCAGACAGATAATATGCCATATAATTAAAAGGAACAATATTGTTGATGACAGATTCATTTTCCGAAACAGCCGGTTCTTCAATAGTAAAAACAGTTGCCCCGGCTTTTGTAATGGTCTCAGCCAATTGCATAGTACGGTCGTAACTTTTTCCCTGAGCTGCAATATTTATGACTACACTGTTCTTTGCGGTTTCTTTTGGACCATGGTCGTACTGCGGCATAGCCATACCATTAAAATTTAATTTTGTGCTTTCGCTCATTATTAATGCAGCCTGCAGGGCAGTGGCAATATTGGGGCCACTCCCTGTTATATATAAACCATTTAAATTTTTGTTTTTAATCAAGGTATAAATAGCCCCCGCTATTTCTTTACCCTGCTGCTGATATTTACTTTCGTTATCAAATAGCAGTTGTACAGCATGGGTTACATCCATACCAAATCCTTTAAACAAAGCCAGCAAAGTATTGATGTAGGTTTTAGAAGAAGAATATTTTTCTTCGTCAGCCATTAAAAGTATTATACTATCTGCCGTTGCAAACTTTGCTAACGGGCTGTTGGCTGTATTGGTAATTGCTGTAAATTTTTCAAACAAATCAGCACACCAGAGTACTTCTGTACTTCTGCCGGATTGTGAAAGCAACACACCGTTTGAATACTTTTTGCCCCTTTGTAAATAGTTATTAAACTCTGAAGCCATTTCAGGATAAATATCAATCCCCATATACTTGAAAGCAAGTGGTGCAAACAAGGAAGAACCCATACCGATGTAAGGCACACCTGTTGGCAACTGATAGGCTGGTGATTGTTCAAAAAAATATTTTGCCCTCTCAGGCATTTCTTTAATTTCTGATAACATATATTTTAAAATTCGTTTGTACGCTAATTAAACCAAATATATTTTTTCTTTTTTCTTTTCAAAACTCAGCATCAATGCACCACCAATAGCCAATATAATTCCAAGCAATTCTATTTTTGATATATCTTCCTTTAAAAATAATAATGCAAGCACAACGGTAAACACTGGCTGCAAAGCCCCTGCAATAGTGGTAACAGCCGCAGCTTTTCCTTCTGCCCGGTAGGCAGCAAAGCTTGCCAGTACACCCAGCCCGTTTACCATACCTGCCAATGCCCCCAATGAAATTGTTTTGGATAATAAATTAAATTGCATTTTACCAGCTATTAAAAAGCCTGCTGAAATTAATAGGGAAGTAAATACAAATGCCAGATATGACCATTCGGCAGAAATAAAATTGGTAGTTACTTTTTGTGCTGCGCTGAACACACCCCAGCAAAAAATAGCTGCCAGTGAAAATAGGAACCATGTATTTAATCCGATACTTTTTATAAAGCCAGCGGGATCCGTAAACAACAATGTTTCGCCGGATAATAGAAGTATAGCAGGTACCGATAACAAAATACCAACTATATTTATCAAATTCAATTTTTCCTTAAAGGCAATTATTGCAATAATAATAGTAACCAATGGATACAGATTTGTAACAGGAATAACAACAGAAGCCTGTCCGCCCTTGCTGAAAGCATAAAACACGGCAATGTTTCCTGCTATTGCAAAGCATCCTGCAATACATCCCCACAACAACCCTTTTATTTTAAAAGTTGCTTTGGTACATTTTCTGACCACAAAAGGCAACGTAAACAACATGCCCACGGTAAACAAAAAATGATTCATATAAGGGCTTACTTCCTCAGAAATTAATTTTGCCACTACGCCCCATACGCCCCAAAGTAAACCTGCAGCTACAGCATATACAAACCAACTATTATTTTTTATATTCATAGTGTTGCGGTTTGTAAAATGGATGATTGAAATAATGCTGCGCTGCCTAAAATGCCGGCATCTTCCTGCAATTCAGAAATGTGTAAATGAAACGAATAAGCCGGATAGGGTGCTAAATACGATTGTCCTTTTATTTTTTCAAGGTAAGGCGCTAAGCTTTTTGCAATGCCGCCACCGAGCACAATCACATCTGGCGCAAAAAGATTGACATAATTATGAATGCCTGTATGTAGATAAGCAATTACTTTTTCAACAACAGCAACAGCAATTGCATCTTCATGTAAGGCCGCTTCAAAAATAGATTCCGATGAAAGTGCACCACTCCATTTATATTTTTTTGCAAGGCTGATGATACCTGATGATGATACCAATGATTCCAGGCAACCCTGTTTACCGCAATAACAAACTTCACCCTCATCGCTAATTGTTAAATGCCCGCCCATGTGGGCCAATGGCAATGGTTCGGGGAATTTTTTATTTACCACAAAACCAAATCCCACACCTGTTCCCAGTGTAAGTGTAAGC
>JBGSIG010000683.1:0-3646 GCA_041742655.1 Ferruginibacter sp.
CTGGGTAATGCGGTATAATCCCGCCTCAATATCTTCATCCAGCCTTTGTTCCATGCCGTTTTGCTGCAAGTTGATGTCAATGATGTGCAAACTGCTTAATTTATTTACAAGATCTTCTACTGCAACCAGGTAGCCATATTCATTTAATGTTTTTGGACTTAAATTAATCAGCAGGTAGCGGATATCTTCCACCGATTCGTCAATGGCAGCAATTGTTTTATTATACATTTGCAGTGCCTCTTTATCTTCGGGATGCAGGAACCGGTTTAGTGACGTTACAAAAAATTTTAAAGCCGATAACCGAACACCAAGATCATCGTGCAGCTCACCGGCAATCGTTTTCTTTTCCATTTCCTGCGTAGCTACCACCAAACGTAACTTTTCCTTTTGCCGCTTTTTTAATTGCTTAATACGGCTTTTTGCTATGAATAAAGCCACGGAGCCAAGCAGTAAAAAACTGAGTAAATAAAACCACCAATTTTGCCAAAATGGTGGAGAAATATAAATGGAGATTGATAAGGGAGACTTATTCCAAATGCCTGTTTCATTGGTTGCATTTAGCAGCAGCCTGTATTTCCCTGGCGGCACGTTGGTATAATTAGCTATTCCCCGATTACCGGATTCTATCCAATCTTTATCAAAATCTTCCAGCATGTAGCGGTATTTTACAGGTATATCCGGACTACATTTAATAACGGAGAATTCGGAAGTGAAAAAATTTTGATAGTACTGGAGGCTGATATTCTTAACATTGACCAAAGCAGGTATTTCCTTATCATAGATTTTAAAACCGGTTTTAATAATGGATGCCTCCGGAAACGATTTCGAATACTTTAATGGATCGATTGCGATGATCTTATTTTTTCCCGTATAGATAAAAAGACCGTCATCCTGTGTTGCAAGATTCAAGATATGGTCGTTGTTCAGTTGTTCGAGCGCTTCAGCAACATGATGAAAGTTTCCTGATTTTCTATCCATAATATCAATTCCAGCCGGGGTGGATATCCAGAGATCATTTTTTTTATCAAAAGCCAGCGTATTGATATAGTTTGCTGAAAGCCCTTCGATCTGCTGATAATTTTTAAATTGATTTGATTCTTTTGAGAATGAGTATATGCCACCACCATAGGTTCCCAGCCATATTTTATTTTCATTGTCCTTAATAATAGCAGTTACACTATTGTCTTCCAGTATTTCTCCAGAACCCGGTATGTTTACAATATAGTTTGTAAATTTCCTCGTGTTAATATCCAGCATTGAAAAACCTTTGCCGCCATTCATTCCTAACCAGATTTCATTTACACTATCAAACCACCCGCAAACCAGGTCTCTGCCCGGGAGTCCGTCTTTTTCTGTGTAATGGTTAAGTATATTGGCATTGTTATCCATTTCGTATAAACCATTTTCCCATGTGCCAATCCAAATAGTATTCTTTACTAAAATGGCAAAGTAGGGCTCTCCGGAAATAGTTATTTTTTTTAGTATTTTATCATGCCTGGTATCCAATATTCCCAATTCGTTTTTTGAAGAAACCCATAAAATGCTGTCACCAACACCCAGTAATACATGGGACACTTTGTTCCGGAAAGCAGATAATTCGCTGATCTTATTGTTGTTTAGATTGTAGTTGAAAATTGTTTTGCTGTTTTGTAAGTAGATGCCTGAACCAGCTTTTACTATTGAATAGATAGCGGCGGGGTAGCCTGCATCACCGGGCAAGAGGTAGGTTTTTACAGGTATTGTTTTTTGCCTTGCAATATATACTCCTTCGCTTGTACAATACCAGGTATTTTTTCTTCTGTCTGTATATATCCTGTTCGCAACGCCGGAAAAGTTTCCATCCGTTGCAGCGTCGGGTTGTGGTAATTGTGACGTTTTTTTCAGTGTGCGGCTGTAAACAATTACCGGCAGTAATTCAAAGCTGAAAACCGGATTGCCATCACTATCAGTTGTAAAGTTGCTGATAGTATGTGGTTGGGGAATGGTGATAGAAGAATCGTTGTCAATTGGTGATTGAAAATGCTGCAAATTATTTTCATAGGGGTCATACAGCCATACGGCATAGTTATCTGCGGTTATTAGTGGCTTTTTATTTTTTAATGAAAAAACCGGCCAATTTTCCGGGTTGTGTAAATAGTTGTAAAATTGTTTGGAAGCGATGTCGTAAAAATTCAAAGCAAGCCTGGTTCTGAGCCAAATTCCATTATTAAATTTATCATACACAATACCAGAAGTACTGGAAGCATCAGATATACTATTGTTTTTACCGGGTTCAAATAAGAAATTTTTTATGCTATCGGTAATTGGATCAATACTCCAAAGGCCATACGAACTTACCCAGATATTTCCTTTGCTGTCTTTGGTAACACCTGAAATGGCGTTAATGATATTGTCATTTAAGAAAGGAGTGTGAAGAAAATATTTTTTGAATGCGCCGGTTTTTTTTTGATACCGGCAAACTCCTCTCATAGTAGCAATCCAAATATCACCATCATCTCCTTCCAACAGATCTATACAATTATTATGTGAAATACTAAGTGAGTCCCTTCTGTTATAAAGGAAATTTTTTATTACGGTTCCATCAAATCTATTCAAACCATCTGCAGTCGCAATCCAATAAAAACCTTCTTTATCCTGGATCACATTGGTTATTTTATCCGAGGACAATCCATCTTTTACTGAAAGATAGAGGTAATGTGCCGTATTTGTTTGTGCATATAGATCCGCTGCTCCACTTGCAGCTATAAGGAAGAACGATAGCAGGAATATTTGTTTTTTACAGAAAGCAAATTTCATAAAAATGGCTTTCGGGTGATAACTGTAAGATAACATTTTGCCGTTAAATGGATATCAATCCTTTGGATAATTTGTGTTTGTTGAAGTGCCTAAAGTAATATTTAACTATTGCCCCGACCAAAGCCTGACGTATTGATCAGATCATAACAAATCCTTCAACCTTTAATTAATATACAAAGTAATTTGAATTATTTTTTCACAGGTATTGCATGAAAAAATAAATCAATGTATATTGTACACCACTCAAAGGAACAACGTGATTTTTTTAATTACCGGTTGTTATTCAACAGCAGGTAATTTTTAAAAGCCGTGTAAATTCAATTCCCCCAATTAAAAATCTGGATTCATCCGGGCCGTTACACTGCCCAGGTTACATTACCCCATATTGCCCTTATGCTGTTCCCAAACGTAAATGTTTGTTATGGCAGTCCTACAAAGAGTTTACCCCCGCTAATCACACTTAACAGTAACGAAAAAATCAACTGGATTTTT
The DNA here is from genome assembly GCA_041742655.1 of Ferruginibacter sp. Lineage (GTDB taxonomy): Bacteria > Bacteroidota > Bacteroidia > Chitinophagales > Chitinophagaceae > Ferruginibacter. The sequence goes on from JBGSIG010000683.1 coordinate 3,289, forward strand.
ATGATCCTGTAATCAAAAATACCTGCATGTCTATCACACTTCCAACGTTGATTGCCGGCCCTATCCTGCGCCGTGTTGAAGCTACAAGTATTTCCGTGTGGGTAGCATTTTCAAAAAAACAATTTGCAAAACTGGTAATATGGGATCATGCTGAAGTAGAAGCAACAAGTACTGATATAATAACAGAAGAGGGCGGGCTGGAAAGTAGTGTGATTGAATCACTTGAAATCGCAAGTCAATTACATGTTTTAGTAATAACACTGGACACTTCCCAAAAAAAACTGGATGCAACAAGGATTTATGCCTACAATGTTTATTTTGGTGATACAGAAACTACACTCACCAATGATTTGAATAC
>JBGSIG010000684.1:0-1622 GCA_041742655.1 Ferruginibacter sp.
ATCAGGAGCACTGCGTGATATGATACAGAATCATTTATTGCAACTTCTTTGCCTGGTGGCTATGGAATCGCCCAATAGTTTTAATGCTGACGAAGTACGAAGCAGAAAAGTAGATGTATTAAATGCTATGCGAAAATTTACTCCCGAAGATGTAAGGATGTCTGCCGTAAGAGGTCAATATGCAGGCGGGTGGATGGAAGGAAAAGAAGTGCCCGGTTATAGGGAAGAACCAAAAGTAGATCCCGAATCTAATACAGAAACTTTTGCTGCCATAAAGTTTTTTATAGATAACTGGCGTTGGAAGGGAGTGCCGTTTTATGTACGAACCGGTAAAAGATTGCACCAGACTGCTTCAGTTATTAGTGTGCAATTCAAAGATGTGCCGCACCTTATATTCTCTGGCGAAGTAAGTGAAAGCTGGCAACAGAACAGGCTGGTGATAAGCATACAGCCAGAAATGAGCATACGTTTACAAGTACAGGCAAAACGTCCGGGACTTGAAATGGCATTGAACACCGTAGACATGGTATTTGATTATAAAGGCACTTATACAAGCGAAGCGCCGGAAGCCTATGAAACATTATTGCTGGATACAATGGTTGGCGACCAAACTTTATTTATGCGGGGCGACCAGGTTGAAGTGGCTTGGGATTTATTAATGCCAATTTTAAAAGCATGGGAGGGAAGGAAAAGTTTGAATTTTCCTAATTATTCCTCAGATTCCTGGGGGCCCGAGCTGGCAGAAGCACTAATTGCCAGGGATGGTTTTCATTGGTTCACCCTGCCACTAAATGGTAAAAAATAATAGTGTGTGAAAATAAATATTTTTAAAACAGCAGAAGAGGCTCTCTTCCACCTTGCGGCTTATTTTGTTACTGTAGCTGAGCAGACCATTAACGAAAGAGGTAGATGTTCCGTAGTATTATCGGGTGGTAATTCACCCAAAAAATTATATGAAATATTAAGTTCACCTGGCTTTAAAGGCCAGGTGCAATGGCAAAAGCTTAACTTCTTTTTCGGAGATGAGCGGTACGTGCCACATACAGATAGCCAAAGTAATTACCTGATGGCAAAAACGGCATTGTTTGAACCATTGGCTATTGACCCCGCTCATATTTTTGCAGTTGATACATCGTTGAATCCGGAAGAAGCGGCTGAACATTACGAAGCTTCTATCCACAATTATTTTGGAGACGGCCAAATTGAATTCGATATCATTTTACTGGGCCTTGGTGACAATGCGCATACTGCTTCACTTTTTCCCAATACGCCGGTGTTAAATAACACTACTCCTTCTGTAAAATCCGTTTTTCTGCATGATCAACAGGTTTATCGCATTACATTGAACGCTCCTTTAATTAACCAGGCGCATAATATTATTTTTTTAGTATATGGTGCCGACAAGGCTTTGGCAATCCACCAGGTGGTAGAAAGGGAAAGGGATATTTGCAAGTTTCCTGCCCAGTTGATACAAACAGTTAAGGGTAATCTTCAATGGTTCATAGATGCAGCCGCCGCCTCGGAACTACAATCAAAGCACTAGTATAACTAGCTTATAATGTTATCATTATAGCCGGCCTTTCATTTTTTTGAGATTTCATTACAATAATAGCCCGTCTTTA
>JBGSIG010000685.1:0-2019 GCA_041742655.1 Ferruginibacter sp.
AAAGTACTTTAGGAACCAATTGGAACCAGAAAGGCAGATTTTGTTGTGGACGGAAAAGTTTTAGTAGAACTGAAAGCAATCATCCAACTTGAAGATGTTCATCTTGCACAAGTATTGAATTATTTGAAAGCATACAAGTTAGAAGTTGGTCTGTTGATCAATTTTGGAAGTAAAAGCTTAACTTTTAAAAGACTTGTTCTATGAAAATAAAATCTGTGAAATCCTTAAATCCATTTAAATCAGTGATTCAGACGAGTTATGATTTTATAAAAACACATGGCGGAGAAATAAAAGTCGAAACAAAGGAAGGGGATGGAACGGAATTTATTATTCAATTACCTGCTTAATATAAGATATGAAAAAGATATTTCTGTTATCAGTATGTTTCTTATTTGCTGGTGCCATTGGTTTTTCACAAACCGGTAATCCTGATAGCTTAAGATTGCTGATAAGTAATACGGAAAATGATACAGCAAGATTTCGGCTTTATGAGCAGCTCTATGATTTTTACGAAGATAAACAACTAGACTCAGCCCTGTATTATGCCACAAAACGGGTTCAGTTAATACAGCAGTATCAGCAACCACTTGCCGAAGCTTATGCACTTGATAACCAGGGCTATTTCTTATACCGACAGGGTAATTATTCCGCAGCCATGAGGTGTTTTCTGAATGCGATCAAAATTTCTGAAGATCCAAAAAATGAAAAATACAATGACTTTTTACTTACGGGTACTGATGTTGAAAAATACAGATTTAGAAATCTTACTATTGCGCATCTGGACATGGGGCATATTATGGGAGAAACGGGTAATGAGGAACAACAACTGGTTCAGTATCGCCTGGCAGAAAAGCTTGCAGAACAAAATAAAGACACTGCTTTTAATATTACTATCAAAGAGAGCATTGCAGGAATCGCATTGAAAAATAATCAATTTGATGCTGCATTTGATATCATAAATAATGTTAAACATCTGGTAGCCGGATTCAATGAAAAAGACAAAATTGAATTAAGAGTTATAACTTATTTTGAAGGCAATGCATTGCTCTTAAAAGGCGATATCGAAAAAGCAAAGGAAAATTTATATTATGCATTGCAACTGGTGAATAATACAATCGATCTTGATACAAGGGTAAGAATATATTTTTCACTAACTGATCTGTACCTTCTGCAAAAACAAAAAGATTCCAGCCTGTTATATGCCACCTTGTGTATAAATGACCTCAACGATCTGGGATACATTTACTCTCCTGGAAATAAAAATACCATCAGCAAAGCCTATGAAAATTTGTACAAAGCTTATATGCTGAATAACAAACCAGACAGTGTATTAAAGTATCTACAACTTACCTTGTATACAAAAGACAGTCTTGATAAAGCAAAATTTGACAACCTGGCAAGATTCCAGTCGCTCACTTTAGAAGAACAGTTCCGGCTTCAGAAACTGGAAGAAGAAAAAGTAAATACTAAAAACAGGATCAGAACCTATTCGCTTCTTTCCGGGTTGGTTGTTTTATTGGGTATCGGTTTCATTCTTTACCGGAGCAACCGGCAAAAGCAAAAAAATAATATCGTTTTAGCGTCAACCCTGTCTGAGTTAAGATCCACCCAATCCCAATTGATCCAGTCAGAAAAAATGGCATCACTTGGTGAACTCACTGCTGGCATTGCACACGAAATTCAAAACCCTTTAAATTTTGTAAATAATTTTTCGGAAGTAAACACTGAACTGATTGCCGAGATGAAAGATGAAATGGATAAAGGAAATATTGAAGATGCAAAAGCAATAGCAAATGATGTGGCAGAAAATGAACAAAAAATCCTTCACCACGGCAAGCGTGCCGATGGTATTGTAAAAGGCATGCTGCAGCATAGCCGCAGCAGCACTTCAGAAAAAATGCTGACGGATATTAATAAACTGGCGGATGAATATTTGAGACTTTCTTATCACGGCCTTCGTGCTAAGGATAAATCTTTCAATGCCAAGATGAATACTGACTATGATGAAACTTTGGGAAA
>JBGSIG010000686.1:0-3494 GCA_041742655.1 Ferruginibacter sp.
AACACTTAAACGAATGATTTGGCGATATAGCGGGAGCATTTAAAATCCGATCTATCAAAGCTGCTCTTTGTTAAGTACTGAAGAAAAAGTAAATCGCCGGTAAGATATTTAGTAATAAAAGAAATAAAAACGCCTTAACGCCTGAGCGGCAAAACTAATCTCTCAAGGCACTGTCTACATTGAGTTGTGAAATTTTACGGCGCAATTTTTTTTAATAAGGTTTATGTAAAAACAATCAATGTGCCATCTTGTTTATGATTTTGTTAAGGGATTATAGCGTAATTTTAAACCTTCAAAAGTGCCATTGTATGAAAAAACTATTATATATATGTTTCCTGTTTTTATCACCGGCTTTTTCTAACGCACAGCAGGTTACTTTTTCAGATGTGGTGAATGAAAATAGCAAGGATATGTACTACCATATTATCGGAAAAGTAAGCGGAAATATCTTAATGTTTAAGAACCAGCCCAATAAGTATTCTGTTTCAATTTACCAGAATAATATGCTGTTAAAGGAAACGGTTACCCTTGATTTTATTCCTTCTAAAACGTTCAATGTAGATTTTATTGAATACTCCGATTCGTTTTTTCTGGTCTATCAGTACCGGCAAAAAGGCGTTGTATATTGTATGGCGGCTAAACTGGATGGAAATGCAAATCAAACGGGTGAACCAATTTTGTTAGATACTACAAAGGTGGGTTCCATGGGAGATGAAAAAATATACTCCGTTATTACCAGTGAGGATAAACAGAAAATAATGGTTTTTAAGATTCAGGAAAAAGACGATAAGTTCAATTTTGTCACCCTGCTTTTTGATAAACAGTGGCAGTTAATTCATAAAACCCGCCGGACTATTTCGTACGACGACAAAACTGATATTCTCAGTGATTTTAATTTAGACAATGAAGGGAACATGGTATTTACCAGGACGCAAACAATAGACAAATGGGATGACATAGGTATACTTGATTTAATTGTAAAGGAAGCCACGATTGATACGTTTGCAATAAAAAATATTCCTTTAGAAAACCTATTTGTTGATGAAATGAAAATTAAGATCGATAACGTAAACAAACGTTATTTAATTAATTCATTTTACTATGCAGAACGCAGGGGAAATATAGAAGGAATATTTTCTTCAATATGGGATGCAGCCGCTGATAGTGCTTTTTCTCACCTTTTTACGCCGCTGCCAGACAGTATTAGAATGATAGCCAAAGAAATGGGCAGCACTAAAACGTCTTTCAATGATTACTTCATCCGCAGCCAGATATTGAAAAAGGATGGCGGCTATATTTTAATGGCAGAAGATTATTCGAAACAAAATATGGGTAACAATAACTGGAACCGTAACAACTACCTATATCCTTCCAGGTTTGGAAATTATTACAATAACTTTTATACCCCGGGATACGGTGGTTATTATAATCCGTATAGGCCATACAACAACTATTATAATTATAATAACTATAACAATACTACCCGTCACTATTACTACAATATTTTAATCTTTAGCGTCAGCAATACAGGAGTGATAGAATGGAGCAGGATGATCAACAAAGATCAATCTTCTGATAATTCAGATAATTTTTTGTCTTTTTCTACTTTTCTTGGGGTAGGCCAGGTACATTTCTTATTCAATAGTTCGGATAAACGAGACCCCAGGTTGCTACACGATATGATTACCGCAGATGGTAAATTAACACGAAACCCCAATATAAAAAGTTACGGCAAAGGCTACGAATTTATGATAAGGTTTGCTAAAAGAGTCGGCTCAAGAGAGTTGATTGTTCCCTGTTCTTATCGGGGGAAGGTGTGTTTTGCTAAAATTGATTTTTAAAAAAAACTGCAATTATAGTAGTGTATTTATGAAAGGATTATTTAGCTGTATAGGCGTTTTGCTCTTGCTGCCTTTAATTTCATCTGCTCAAAACATTACTTATTCTGCCTTGATAAAAGGAGACAACACTATTGATATTATTGGTAAAGTGAGTGGAAATATATTGATTTTAAAAAGTCAAAATAATAAATATGCCATTTCAATTTATCAGGATAACATGGTTCTAAAAGAAAATGTTACGCTCGATTTCATCAATTCTTCTCAAGCCTTTACTGTAGATTTTATTATTTACCGTGATTTTTTCTATTTAATTTATCAATATCAAAAAGGAGGGGTTGTTTATTGTGTTGCTGCAAAAATGGATGGGAATGTGAAAAAAATGAATGAACCTGTTACAATAGATACAACAAATGTCGGTTCATTGGGTGGTAGTAGAGTATACACTGTTATAACTAGTGAGGATAAACAAAAAGTATTGATATATAAAATTCTTCAGCACGCTGCCTTCATTAATTTTGTTACACTTCTTTATGACGATAAACTACAATTAATTCATAATACTTCATTTTTCATAGACTATAATGAATATGACGGCATTTACAGTGATTTTCATATTGATAATGAAGGCAACATGATTTTTACAAGATCAATAAAAATAAATGGGGGTGAAGATTTAGCATGGATTGATCTGATAACAAAAGGCTCTTTGTCTGATACTTTTTCAATAAAAAATATCCCCTTAAATAACTGGTTTATTGATGATATGAAGATAAAGGTGGATAATGTAAACAAAAGATATGTACTTAACTCATTTTATTATGTGAAGCCACAGGGTAATATTGAAGGGATTTATTCCATTATATGGGATGCAAAAGGCGATAGTTCTTATGCATCCACATTTACTCCCATTTCGGATAGCGTTAGAAAAGTTGCTAAAGAATCAGGACGAATGCGTGAAGCTTTTAATGAGTATTTTATACGTAAAATAATATTAAAAAACGATGGGGGATATATATTGATAGCGGAAGATTGTTTCAATATTCAAGGTGGCGATAACATCTGGCATCGTCACTATAATAGGTCTTCTTTATATCGATACTATTATAACATTTTAGTGTTCAGCATTAGCAATAGGGGAGTAATTGAGTGGAGTAATACTATCCCGAAGAAACAATCCGATAATTATTTCTCATCGTTTAATAGCTTTAGTTCCGTTGATGGCCTTCATTTTTTATATAATATCTCAGTAAAACGAAAATTCCTAATAAAGGATGATGTGATATCAGCAGGCGGTAAAATAACAAGAAACCCCAACCTAAAAAACTACGACACTCGTTACGATTTTATGATCAGGTTCGCTAAAATGACAGGGACAGCGCAATTAATTGTTCCTTGTCTTTATCGCGGCCGTCTGTGTTTGGCTAAAATTGATTTTTAAAAAAACATGCCAAATAAACAATCGATTTTTTAAAGCAATAAAAATGCTGCATTTTTGCTATGCATCAATTAAACCCTTATTGTGACAGGCACATTTAAAGCCAATAATCCTTACAATACATTTTTGCTATTGATATATGGGCTGCTACTTAAGCTGCCTATGTTTTTGCATCCAACCATTCCAGTGCCGCAGCAAACGGATGGCTTTTTATTTAA
>JBGSIG010000687.1:0-8912 GCA_041742655.1 Ferruginibacter sp.
ATAAACTCATCCACAATATGACGTAACTCGGAGGGATTACTTTTTAAAAAATTTCTTCGTGCAGGCACATTAAAAAATAAATTCTTCATGGCAATACTGGTGCCTTGCTGCATAGCAACCGGCTCCTGTTTTTTTACCACGCTGTTGTCAATCTCAATGCAGGTGCCAGTGATGTCTTCCGCTTTTTTTGATTTTAATTCTACCTGTGCTACCGCAGCAATGCTTGCCAATGCTTCGCCCCTAAAGCCCATTGTTTTAATATGAAAAAGATCATTTATATTTTTTATTTTCGATGTGGCATGCCTTTCAAAACTCATTCTGGCATCCGTTTCACTCATGCCTTTGCCATTGTCAATTACCTGTATCAATGCTTTACCGGCGTCGTTTACAATCAGCTTAATTTCTGTAGCGCCTGCATCTACCGCATTTTCCATCAATTCTTTTACAGCGCTGGCAGGCCGCTGAATAACCTCGCCTGCCGCAATTTGGTTGGCGATGTTATCGGGCAATAATTGAATAATGTCGGGCAAAATTTCTCCTTTGTTTTTTTTTAAAATTACGTGGAATATAACTGGGCTAATCCCAAATATCTAACAGGTTAACATCAGCTGTGCAGGTATCGTCGAGAAAAAATTGGTATGCTTCCGGGTTTACTGCTATCAATTCAAATTGGTCGGGGTTGTATTGGTATAATTCTAATTTCTTAAACTGCGGATCAACAATCAGGTAATATTTTACTTTCTCTAAATGATACAGTTCCATTTTTTCGCCGCGATCCTTTGCAGCGGTGCCAGGGGATAATATTTCTACTACTAATGCCGGTGGAAAATCGAGGAATTTTTTTTCAATTTTATCGCAAACAATTAATAGATCTGGCTGTACAATGGTATCTTCTTTTATCTTCCAGTCTAATGGTTGAAACAGTTTGCAATTTTTGCATGTCTTCAATGCTCTTTCAAATTCAAAACTTAAGAGTATACTTGCCCTTTGATGTGCAGGCACTGGAGCCGGACTCATTGCATAAGGCATACCTTCAATTAGTTCCCAACGGCCCTCCCATTGGCAATAATCTTCGTAAGTATAATAAGGCCGGTATTTTTCTGCAATTGACATGGTGTAAAGTTAAAAATTATTTTCCGAACTCATGTCCATTGAAAACTGCTTAATTTGTGTTTCATATTATTAGTTATGATAAGATTTACTTTTTTATTTTTCGTTGCGCTATTTAGCTTTTTTGCTACCAATGCCCAAAGCAATTTAAAACAGCAGGCACGTGCAAAGGCCTGGGCAGATAGTGTGTACAATAGTTTCACGCAAGATCAGCGCATTGCACAGTTGATGGTGCTGCGTTTATCTGCCTACGATTTTAAAACTAAAACCCCTATTTACTACACCGATGAAGTGGTTGAAAATATAAAAAAATATAATATTGGTGGTATCTGTCCCTTTCAGGGCAATCCTGTTGAGATGGCAGAAATAATAAACCGGTTGCAGGGCATGGCACAAACGCCCTTAATGGTTTGCATAGATGCAGAATGGGGAATAGGTATGCGGCTGTTTGATAGTGTGATGCCACTGCCCCACCAAATGATGTTGGGTGCAATGCAGGATGCATCGATTGTATATAAATATGGCAGAATAGTCGGCGAGCAATGTAAGCGTTTAGGCATTCACGTTAACTATGCACCTGTGGTAGATATCAATAACAATCCTGATAACCCCGTAATTAACGACCGTAGTTTTGGTGAAGACAAATATAAAGTGGCTTTGTATGGCACAAAATATATGCAGGGCATGCAGGATGTAGGCGTAATGGCCTGTGCCAAACATTTTCCGGGACATGGAGACGTGTCAGTTGACTCACACCTTGATCTTCCGGTGATAAATAAATCAATGGAGCAGCTCGATTCTCTTGAGTTGTATCCTTTTAAAGAAGTATTTAAAGCAGGTATTAGTAGTGTAATGATGGCGCACCTTTTTATTCCCGCAATTGACAGTACGCCAAACCGGGCAACTTCCATTTCTCCAAGCAGCGTAAAGAATCTGATGCGTTTAAAGCTGGATTACCAGGGCCTTACTTTTACAGATGCATTGGAAATGCAGGGGGTGAAAAAATTTTTTCCGGATGGTGAAGCATCGGTGCAATCGTTGATTGCAGGTAATGATATGCTTTGTTTACCGGGAGATGTTCCAGTTGCTATCGAAAAAATAAAAGCAGCTATCGACAGTCAAAAATTAAGCTGGCAGGATATTGAGTTTCACTGCAAGAGGGTTTTACTGGCAAAGTATATGTATGGCATGAACAAATACAGACCCATCACCACTGTGAATTTAACCGTGGATTTAAACCGACAGGTACCCGCTATGAAAAAACTGGTTGCCGAAAACGCCCTCACTTTTCTCAATAAGTCCAACAACGTTTTTATACCAATGGTTGCCGATACAAATAAAACGGTTACCGATGTGGTGTATGTTGGCATTGGCATTAGCAGCGATAATGCTTTTGCAAAAAGAATGCGCAACGACTACAAAGCAGATGTGTTTTATTTTGATTACAAAATGGATGCTGTTACAGTTTTATCAACTATTGAATTAATAAAAAGCCGGTACAAGAAAGTTATCATCGGCATACACGGTTACAATCGCACGCCCGCAAATAATTTTGGCCTTAGCCCGGCGGCCATAGACCTTGCTCAACAATTACAGCAAAAGGTTAACTGCATCAGTTTTGTTTTTGGAAACCCCTACGCCATTAAAAATTTCTGCAACGCACAAAACCTAATAGCCTGCTACGAGGATGATGAGTACACCCAAAATGCAGCCATCGACTTTTTACAGGGAAAGATTTTTGCCAAAGGAAAATTGCCGGTAACCGTTTGCGAAAATCTTCCTTTCGGAAGCGGCTTCAATACTACGATTCCCATTTTACCCACAGTAAATGCTCAAGATGAGGGTTTGGATATTGTAAAATTAAATAAGATAGATTCTATTGCGGCAGACGCCATCAGCAATGGCGCTACCCCGGGTTGTGTAGTACTGGTGGCCAGGGATGGTAAAATAGTTTACCAAAAAGCTTTTGGTAATTTTAGCTATGATAATGCCATGCCGGTAACAACAGCTTCTGTGTATGATATGGCTTCTGTTACAAAAATTTGTGCTACTACTATTTCTATTATGAAATTGTACGACGAAGGCAAAATAGGCCTTAATAAAAGGCTGGGAGATTACCTTCCGATGGTGAGGGGAACCAATAAAGCAAACCTTATTATAAAAGATATTTTACTGCACCAAGCCGGCTTGGTGCCTTATATTCCATTTTATAAGGAGATCATTGACACCTCAAATGGTAAACCTTTTACAAAATATTTTTCTGCCCAACAGGATCACTCTTTTGATATAAGGGTAGCGGACAATATGTATATGCGAAATGATTGGAGGGACACCATGTATTATCGTGTTCTGCAAAGTCCGCTTGGCGCAAAAGATAAATATGTTTACAGCGACAATGATTTTATTTTTTTAGGAAAACTGGTACTGGCCATCAGCGGGCTACCGTTGAATGAGTATGTGCAAAAAAACTTTTATACGCCCATGGGGCTAACTTCAATAGGCTTTATGCCCAGGCAATTTTTACCACTCAACCTTATAGCGCCAACGGAAAATGAAACGCAATTCAGGTTGCAATTGATACGCGGCGATGTACATGATCCCGGTGCCGCAATGTTTGGCGGTATTTCGGGACATGCGGGTTTATTTAGCAATGCGTATAATATTGCCGCTATTATGCAGATGTTATTGAATGGCGGTGAATTAAACGGTGTGCGTTACCTGAATAAGAGAACAGTAGCACTTTTCACGGCCTATCGTAGCAAGTTTAGCCGACGTGGTTATGGTTTTGACAAACCGGAGAAAGATAACAAAACACGCCCCGACCCTTACCCCTGCCTTTCGGCATCACCCGAAACTTTCGGCCACACAGGATTTACCGGAACCTGCACGTGGGTAGATCCTGAGAAAAAATTAGTGTATGTATTTTTAAGCAACTGCCTTGCTCCGGGGGGAGATAGCAGGCTATTATTAAAAATGAATGTACGGACCAATATACAGGAGGTAATTTATAAAGCGATGCTGTTGCCTTAATACCCAATAAGTTTTAAACATGGTTATTAGTAATATACATTTCCCTGGATGCTTAAAAAGGCAAACGAAATATGCGTCCCGTTATAAAATTCCATGCCTTTTAGCATACATGGTTTAAATTTGGCTCTAATTATTTAAAACGATTGTTATTATGTCATATTCCTACCAAATTAAATCATTCGAAGAATACAAGGCTGCTTATAAGGAAAGTATAGATAATCCAGAAAAATTTTGGGCCAATATTGCAGAAAATTTTCAGTGGCGTAAAAAATGGGACACGGTACTCGACTGGAATTTCACAGAACCAAAAGTGGAATGGTTTAAAGGCGGCAAACTCAATATTACCGAAAACTGTATAGACCGGCATTTAGAAACAATGGCAGACAAACCTGCTATTATTTGGGAACCGAATAACCCCGAAGAAAGAGTAAGAGTGGTTACCTATGCTCGATTGCACAAACGGGTTTGCCAGGTGGCACAAATGCTGATTAATAACGGCGTAAAAAAAGGCGACCGTGTTTGCATTTATATGGGCATGGTGCCGGAGCTGGCTTATGCAGTTTTAGGCTGTGCAAGAATTGGTGCCATTCATAGCGTGGTGTTTGGTGGCTTTAGCGCACAAAGCATTGCAGACAGGCTTTATGATGCACAGGCAGATTTTATTATTACCTGCGATGGCGCTTATCGCGGCGGAAAAGACATTCCTTTAAAATCGGTAATTGATGATGCACTGATTGGCAACAGAACAATTAAAAAAGTAATTGTTTATACAAGAACAAGAACGCCTGTCTCTATGATAAAAGGAAGGGATGTGTGGTGGGAAGATGAAATGGATCATGCAGAAACACAATTAGAAAAAGTGGGACAGGTTAACTTTCCAGCAGCAGAAATGGATGCAGAAGACCCGCTGTTTATTTTATACACTTCAGGCAGTACCGGTAAACCTAAAGGCGTGGTACATACTATCGCGGGATATATGTTGTGGACCAATTACACTTTTGTAAATGCATTTCAATACCAAAAGGGTGATATACATTTTTGTACCGCTGATATTGGCTGGATAACCGGTCACAGTTATATTGTTTATGGCCCATTGAGCGCCGGTGCCACTTCTTTGATGTTTGAAGGGATTCCTACCTGGCCTGATGCCGGACGTTTTTGGGATATTGTTCAAAAGCACAAAGTAAATTGTATTTATACTGCACCTACAGCCATAAGAAGTTTAATGAGTTTTGGCGAGGAACCATTGAAGGGAAAAGACCTGTCTACTTTAAAAGTGTTGGGTACCGTTGGCGAGCCCATCAATGAGGAAGCATGGCATTGGTATGATGAAAATATCGGAAAGAAAAAATGCCCCGTTGTTGATACCTGGTGGCAAACAGAAACCAGTGGGGTTTTAATATCGAATATTGCTGGAGTTACGCCTTCCAAACCAAGCTGGGCAACATTGCCCATGCCAGGAGTGCAACCTTTGCTGGTAGATGAAAGTGGAAATGAAGTAACAGAAGCAGATGAACAAGGAATAATAAAAGGCAACCTTTGTATTAAAGCACCATGGCCTGGAATATTAAGAACCACCTGGGGAGATCATGAACGCTGCCGCACCAATTATTTTGCAACTTACCCCGGCTTATATTTTACCGGAGATGGTGCGTTAAAGGATAGTGATGGTAATTACCGCATTACCGGAAGAGTAGATGATGTGTTAAACATCAGTGGACACCGCATTGGAACAGCTGAAGTGGAGAATGCCATCAATATGCATTCGGGCGTGGTGGAAAGTGCGGTAGTTGGTTACCCCCATGATATAAAAGGACAGGGCATTTATGCGTATGTAATTTATAACGGCCATCATGGTGATGAGGATTTAAGAAGAAAAGATATCAGCCTGACTGTTTCAAAAATTATTGGCCCAATTGCCAAACCAGATAAAATACAATTTGTAGCGGGACTGCCAAAAACAAGAAGTGGCAAAATAATGCGGCGCATTTTAAGAAAAATTGCGGAAGGTGAAACAGCCAACCTCGGTGATACCACTACTTTACTTGATCCGGATGTAGTGGAAGAAATAAAAAATGGTAAATTATAAAGTATGAAGAGATTGCTGAAGAGTATTGCTAAATTATTGTTGATATTATTTATTTTACTCAACATCATCACGGCTTTCCAGGCTTACAAATTCACCCATTTTTATAATTCAGAAGAAGTAATAAGCATTGCCAACAATGATAAAAATTCTTGGGATAAAACCAAAGAAATATTGTTTGGCGTTAATGTAGCGAAGCGAGCTAATACCATCGTAGCCGACTCAGGCTTTGAAACAATTCACCTAAATACAAAATACAAAATAACATTACATGGTTGGTACATAAAAACAGATAGTGTTGCCAAAGGAACCGTTGTGATGTTTCATGGCCACGGCAGTACTAAATCGGCCATTTTTTTAGAGTCTGAGGAATTTAGAAAAATGGGCTACAATACTTTGCTGATGGATTTTAGAGCACATGGCAGCAGTGGCGGCAATACTTGTACCATCGGTTATTTTGAAGCGGAGGATGTGAAACTGGCATACGATTTTATTAAAACTAAGGGAGAAAAAAATATAGTTCTTTGGGGTATTTCGATGGGTGCCGCCGCTGTTACAAAAGCCATTAGCGATTATGATTTGCACCCCAATAAAATTATTTTAGAAATGCCTTTTGGGTCTATATTAAAAGCGGCTGAAGGCAGAATAAAAATGATGCATGTGCCGCCTGAGCCATTGGCAACGCTGATCACTTTTTGGGGTGGCGTAGAACATGGCTTTTGGGCCTTCAACATGAAGCCAACAGAGTTTGCAAAAAAAGTTACCTGCCCGGTTTTACTGCAATGGGGTAAAAATGATCCCCGTGTTACAAAAGGCGAAATTAATATGATTTATGCCAACATCACTGCACCCAAAAAATTAGTAGTGTATGAAACTGCAGCCCACCAATCGTTGTGCAAAAAAGAAAATGATAAATGGATGAGCGAAGTGCAAAGTTTTTTGAATGATTAATTATTGTTGCAATGCATCCTAAAAATATTTCTATTGCAGATTATACCTATTCTTTACCCGAAGAAAAAATTGCCGCATTTCCACTGGCTGACAGGGATGCATCGAAGTTGCTGGTGTATAAAGATAATGTCATCATCCAGGACACTTATCAAAACATAGCGGCCCATTTGCCCGAAAACACCTTACTTATTTTTAATGATACCAAAGTAATACCGGCCAGAATATTATTTCAGAAACCAACAGGTGGCATCATTGAAATTTTTTGCCTTGAACCCTATGAAACTATTGGCGAGTACAGCACCGTTATGAGTAAAAAAGAAAGCGTACGTTGGAAATGTATGATTGGTGGCGCCGGTAAATGGAAGGAGGGAATGCTTGTTAAAAAGTTTGATCATCAACAAACAACAGCAGCATTAAATGTTAGGCTTCTCCAAAGATTACCTGATGCTTACGCAGTTGAATTTGAGTGGCAACCTGCAGAACTCAGCTTTGCGGAGGTAATAAGTAAAGCAGGTAATATTCCATTGCCACCCTATATAAAAAGAAAGCCGGATGATGCTGATAAAAAAAGATACCAAACCATTTATGCTGTTTTTGATGGCTCCGTAGCTGCACCAACCGCCGGACTGCATTTTACAGAAAGGATTTTTACATCACTAAAAGAGAAAAATATAGCCACCAATTTCGTAACGCTTCATGTAGGTGCAGGTACTTTTAAACCTGTAAAGGCAGGCATTATGAATGATCATGAAATGCACGCAGAATGGATAGATGTATCAACAGAAACCATAAAAAAGCTGGTTGAAAATATTGGAAATAATATTACCGCCGTGGGCACTACTTCGTTGCGTACGATGGAAACGTTGTATTGGATGGGAGTAAAAACAATCTTGCGGCCTGAGAGTAAAATGGAAGAATTAGCCATTCATCAATGGGATGCTTACGAAGAGCCATCGGTATCTCAGCATTTTTCTGCAACAACAGCACTTGAATCTTTATTACTATGGATGAATAAAAATAACAGGGAAAGAATCTTTGCAAAAACCCAGATATTAATTGCTCCGGGATATCATTTTAAAATTGCAAAAGCCATCATTACAAATTTTCATCAGCCCCAATCAACGTTGCTGTTGCTGGTGGCGGCAGCTATTGGTAACGATTGGAGAAAGATTTATGACTACGCCTTAAAAAATGATTTTAGGTTTTTAAGTTATGGCGATGGAAGCCTCCTCTTTTTGCAAAAAGATATTTAATCCGGGAAAAACTCTTTGAATTTGAAAAGAATTTGGAGTTCATTGGTCTTGTTCTCCGCCGCGGCGGATTAGTGGCTTTACCGTTGTATTGTAACCGGCGTACCAACGGGGATATAACTAAACAAATCTTTCATTTCTGTATATTTTACAGAAATACATCCATCAGTCCAGTTATAAAAATTATCTATTGTCCATTCCTCTTCTGGCCTCGTGGCATGTATTGCAATACCATCGCCAATTCTGGCATTTTTAGGAATCAATCCTTTAAGTTTTCGTGCGTTAAATTTTTGGCGGCTGTCAGTAGTGGGGTAATCCAACAATAGCTCAGGGCCCCATTTAGGATGTATCTTTTTTAAGATCACTTTAAAACTTCCATCGGGGGTTTTTTTATCGCCTTCTTTCATTTTATCGCCAAGGTCCTTGCCCCCAAACACTACCGGGTAAGTAGCATACCACCCATCTTCATCATATACTTTTAATTC
>JBGSIG010000688.1:0-2978 GCA_041742655.1 Ferruginibacter sp.
GGAGACATAATAAAGGAATTGCCATTGGCACAGCCGACAGTTTCGCAACATCTTAGAGAGCTTAAAAACGTAGGACTTATTAAAGGAGAAATAGAGTGCAACTCTGTTTGCTATTGCATTAACGAGAAAATAATTCACAAAATGCAAGCCTTTTTTGATAATATCTCACAAAAAATAAAAAACAAAAAAACAGATTGTAGTTAATATTTTAATACAACTTAAAATGAACATTGCATTATTCAGTAACATCCATGCTAACCTTCCAGCATTGCAAGCATTTTTTAAAGATGTTGACAGCCGGAATCCTGATGCCATATATTGTTTAGGCGATTTGGCAGGTTATAACATTTGGGCAAACGAAGTAGTAAATGAAATTAAAAACCGAAAAATTCCAACCATTGCAGGTAACTTTAATTTTGGTATTGGGCGTATGAGCAACGTATGCGGTTGCGCTTACAAAACCGACAACGAAAAAGACAACGGAAAAATTTCAATCTCTTTTACCAATTCGATAATGAAAGATGAAGAAAGAAAATATTTACGGACACTTCCAGCACACATAAAAGTTGAGTTTCAATTGAACGAAGACAAATTGAATTTGCTTTTGGTTCATGGCAGCCCACGAAAAATAAACGAATACCTTTTTGAAGACCGTGAAGAAAGAAGTATGCTTCGTATCATGGAACAGGCAGACGCAGACATTATGTGTTTCGGTCATACTCATAAACCTTACCACCGAATTTTAAATTCAGGCATTGAAGGACAAAACCATTTCCGCCATGCCGTAAATATCGGTTCAGTTGGCAAGCCTAAAGACAGTAACCCACAAGGCGGCTATGTAATGCTTACAATTAACGACAACAGTTCCATACTTGACAAAGACAGCATTAAGGTAGCATTTATCCGCTTTAATTATGATATAGAAGCAGCGGCAAAAGCAGTTGAAGAAAGTCCTTTGCCAGGCGAATTTGCCGATATGTTAAGAAACGATGCCTAATACAATATGAAAAAATATATCGCTGAACTTATCGGAACTTTTTCATTGGTTTTTTGCGGCACAGGTGCAATCATTATTGACCAGCAAACCAATGGGCAAGTGGGGCATATTGGCGTTGCAATAACTTTCGGGCTTATTGTTACTTCTATGATTTATGCTTTTGGCGACAAGTCAGGAGCACATTTTAATCCAGCAGTTACTATTGCATTTTCATTGGCAAATCTTTTTCCAAAAACACAAATATTGCCTTATGTCTTTTCCCAAATCATTGGTGCATTTATAGCATCAACCATTTTAAAATTATTGTTTCCTACCAACATTAATTTAGGTGCCACAATTCCAGCAGGTTCTAATTTGCAATCATTCGTTTTAGAAATTGTGCTCACGTTTATTTTAATGCTTACTATTTTATTTACTTCACAAGGTTCAAAAGAAACAGGAACAATGGCAGGTCTTGCAATCGGCGGCGTTGTACTTTTAGAAGCCATGTTTGCTGGACCAATTTGCGGAGCATCTATGAACCCAGTTAGAAGTTTATCACCAGCAATTGTATCAGGTAACATAACGACACTTTGGATTTATTTAACTGCACCAGTTTTAGGTGCGACACTTGCCACATTTGTTTGGCGGTTGACAAAGTAAGGTGGTTGGACTTGCCACACTCTAACAAGCCGACACACAAAAGCCAACATTGCAAAAGAGCCTGCCTTGCTCTAAACACGGCAACCACCATACGGTGCGACACAGACCCATAATATAAATGACCGAGGAGAAAGGGTATGCGTACAACATTAAGAACAATAGCAGAAAGACCCTCATAAAAATGCCCCGGATTTAAAAACTATTCCGGGGCTTTGCTTTAGTTGCTTAAGTATAATGTTCAGCCGTTTTGTTTTACCACGATTTTGCAACAAACCATAGCGCCTGATTTTTACAAAAGGTTTGAGAAGGATATGCAGCTAGGACAGGTGCAAAAATTCAGCATGCGACAACAGCAATGAAAATTTAAATCGCCTACGGAATTGCGAAGGCAATATAGCCCCCTTTGAAGTTATTTTGTTGCTCACCATTCACAGACACCACCACGTACTGCTTATTACCAACTGCGTAAGTGGATGGGATGGAACTCGCCATACCGGGCAACTGGTATTGCCACAATACTTTTCCTGTCTTCTGATCAAACGCACGAAACATATTGTCCCCGGTGGCACCAATAAAGATCAGCCCACTTGCGGTAGCAATTCCTCCGCCACGGTTGAACATGCCTGAATTAGCGATACCCATCTTTTTGAATTTAGGGTCTTCGCCCAGCGGCACCTGCCATATAATGTCGCCCTTGTTAAGGTCAATGGCGGTCATAGTACCGAACGGAGGAGCAATGGCAGGGTCACCTTCGGGGTCAAGATAAAAGCTATATCCATTGAAGCCATAAGGTTCATTGTTCTGCGGAATGCCGGCTGTTTCGAATGATTGTTGTGCAACCGTATCTTTTATAAAAGCGGTGATCGCCGCGATCTGTTGTTGAGACAAAAATTTAAATGAAGGCATTGGCGGTGCACCTTTCTGAATAATACTTGCAATCTGTGCGTTTTGATATTTTTTTGCACGCCCTGTAAGATCAGGCCCAACACCTGTTCCTTTTTTGTCAGCGCCGTGGCAGTTGCTGCAGTAGGTTCTGAACAATATTTCGGGGTTGAGCTGGTTGGCCGCACGAATTTGTTTTAGATCGGTAAGTTTAAGGATCATCGGAATGTCGGTGGAGTTTACGAACAGCCTATTGGTTGCCGGGTTTACCGAGGCGCCACCCCAGTTAGCCCCTCCATGCGCTGTCGGCAGCATGATTAAACCCTCCATGGATGGCGGCTCATAGATACCCGTCTTGTATTTGTTTTTTGCGATCTCCTCTTTGATCCATACCGAAGAACGACCAAAAAACTTTTCCTCGTATCCCTGGCGTGCAAAGGGTGGGTTTACAGGAATT
>JBGSIG010000689.1:0-1796 GCA_041742655.1 Ferruginibacter sp.
GTTGACCGAAAAAAGACAATTACTATGAGTTACCTGAGTGGTATTGTGTTGGTAATTTTCGGTATTGGCCTGGGGCTGCTAATTAAAAATGTGAATATGATATTCAACATTATTACCGCAGGTTTGTATGGTGGCTTTGTGTGCGCCAATGTTTTAAAATGGTACTGGTGGCGCTTTAATGCCAATGGTTTTTTTTACGGCATGCTTGCAGGAATAATTGTAAGCGCCATACCGCCGTTACTAAGCGTAACAGGCGTTACCAATTACTTTGATGGTACAAGGATGTTGTATTATTTCCCGGTATTTATCCTCATACAATTTATTGCCTGCATTATCGGCACTTATACTGCTCCGCCTACAGATACACCAACGCTTATAACCTTCTACAAAAATGTAAGGCCCTGGGGTTTTTGGAAACCAATTCACGACCTGGCCGTTGCAGAAGACCCTACCATTAAAGCAAATAAAAATCTTCCAATTAACATGTTCAATATTGGCATTGGTATCATTGGCCAAATATTGTTAATGCTGCTGCCGATGTACCTTATCTTAAATCAATGGACTGGCTTTGGTATTGTATTGGCATTAACAGCAGTTATCTTTTTGGTAATGAAACGCACTTGGTGGAACCGTTTAAAAGATTTTTAATATTCCTGATAAAAACCTACAACTTAAGCAGCGAACATTCGCTGCTTTTTTTTGCATTCTGTGCGCAACGAAAAAATGCAGCACGGTAAAACCGAAGCTGCATTTGCACTTAATACTGATTATACATATTCTATAGTCAAATTTCGCTACTTGGTATAACATCTACCTGAGATTCTTGAATTAACTAAGGAAGCAAAACGTGATCAATTACATGAATAACACCGTTGCTTTGATTTACATCTGCAATAGTTACGTAAGCAACACCGCCTTTTTCATCTTTAATAGCAACTTTTTTGCCTTGCATCATCACCATTAATTTTTTACCTTCTACTGTTGTTAAAACAGCCGTACCATTACCTGCTTTAATCATTGTAACCAATTCTGTTGAACTGACTTTACCGGCAACAACATGATAGGTTAATATATCAACGAGCATTGCTTTATTTTCTGGTTTTAAAAGGGTAGTTACAGTTCCGGCAGGCAATAAATCGAAGGCTTCATTGGTGGGTGCAAATACTGTGAAAGGGCCTTCGCTTTGTAAGGTTTCTACAAGCCCTGCAGCTTGTACCGCAGCTAACAAAGTGGTATGATCTTTACTGTTTACGGCATTCGTAACAATGTCCTTACTTGGATACATTGCGGCACCACCAACCATCACTGTTTTTTCATTGGACATATTATCCATTTGTGCAAAAGATGCCGTAGTAAAAAATGCGGCAATTGCAAGATTGATTAATGTTTTAAAATTTTTCATTGTTGTAATTTTTTAATGTTTTTAGTTTTTTATTATTTAATTGTTTCATTCATCTACGTGGGCAATTCTTTGTTGGATTTAAAATTTCAAGAAAAATTTTTCCCTCTTTTAACGGGCGAATATTGTTGAATGAAATGATAAAGAAATAGCGACAGAATGAAACACTAATATTTTAATAATTGAAATTTTAGTAACCTTGGTGTTTGCGTGACCTCATCCCTACCTCCTGATTTTTTCGGGACTGGCGTTCTCCATAGGAGAAGGAACTCGAAGATTGTAATAAAAAATATTTTGTTCTTAGTGATTTTTCTTTTTGTAACAAAGTGCCGGTCTCCATTTTTAAACACAACAAATTGAAATTTTATAGACCTTAATGTTTGTGTGACCTCATCCC